>JAFUBF010000453.1 GCA_017460325.1 Clostridia bacterium
AGGCGGAACTCAATCAGGTAGGCAATGGGGCTCTGATGGATGCCCTGGTTAAATACCTGCATCGCGGTGCTTCTGCCGATATGAACGGCAGCACGGATGTCCTCGAGGGTGAGGTTTTCCCGGTAATGTTCCTGAATATACTGCAGCATGATCTGAAGGCGGGCCTGATTTGTGCGGTCTGCCTTCCGCCCGGCCGTGCCCGGATCCGGGGACAGATGGGGAACCAGTTCCCGCCAGAAAAGCAGCAGGGCAGTTACGGTGGTAATTTCCTCCGCCTCTTCCTTTTCCTGACTTTCAAAAACCTCGTTCATTCTCCGGATACATTCCGCCTGCCAGGGAACGGAAGGGTCGAAAGGGACGCAGTAAGCGCAGCTGTCGACGAAGGGCCTCAGGTATTTCTGGTAGATCAGGCTGCTTTCCGGAGCGAGAAGGAAGGGGGAATACACCACGTTTGGAATGAGGGTGCTGGAATCGGCCTCAAAGCGATGGATCGCCCGACTGTTGATCAGGAGCCCGCTTCCCGTCTCGAGGATATGCTTTTCATCTCCCACGAAACAGGTGGCCCGGCCGGATTTCACGTAGAGGTATTCCAGTTCCGGGTGCCAGTGCCAGTCCACACAGTGAAAGTCAAAGTCCCAGATATTCTCGTAATAGTACTGGAAGGGAAACGCGGGACTGCCGTGGCGGGCGTTTTCCTGCAGCGTTTCATCTGTGGTGATCCGGGAAAAGGATTTCCGGGTGGACATAAGTTCCCTCCGACTTCGCTTTTTGGCATATTGTACTATATTTTTGGTGTTTCGTCTAATGAGGAAGAGGGACGAAGCGAATATAATACCCTCTGCTTTGAGAATAACATCCCGGGGGATCAACATGAAAAAGAATTACGGGGAAACACTGAAAGCCTGCTATCTGGGCTTCATTACACAGGCCATTGCGGCCAATTTCGCACCGCTGCTGTTTCTGACATTTCATGCCGATTACGGTATTTCGCTGGGCAAAATCGCTCTGATCTCGACGGCCTTCTATTTTACGCAGCTGGTGGTGGATGTATTCTGCGCCCGGTTTGTGGACAGGATCGGGTATCGCAGGAGCGTGGTCGCCTCGGAGGTGACCTCCGTTCTGGGCCTGGTGGGGCTGGCGTTTATTCCGGATCTGTGCCCGGACCCCTTTGCGGGCATCATTGGCTGTGTCATTGTGTACGCCATTGGCAGCGGACTGATTGAGGTGCTGTGCAGCCCCATTGTGGAGGCCTGCCCCTTTGATCACAAGGAAGCGGTCATGAGTCTGCTGCATTCCTTCTACTGCTGGGGCTCGGTGGGGGTCATTCTCCTGTCCTCGCTGTTTTTTACGGCTTTCGGCATCCGGAACTGGCGGATCCTGGCCTGTCTCTGGGCACTGATCCCGCTGTACAACATCTTCAACTTTGCCCGGTGTCCCATTGAGCATCTGACGGAGGATGGCCAGGGAATGACCATGGGAGAACTGTTCAGGACACCGCTGTTCTGGGTGTCCATCCTGCTGATGGTCTGTGCCGGCGCGTCGGAGATAGCCATGTCGCAGTGGGCATCCGCCTATACGGAGGCAGCGCTCGGGTTTCCCAAATCGGTGGGGGATCTGGTGGGCCCCTGTCTGTTTGCCGTAACCATGGGCATCAGCCGGGTGATCTATGGAAAGTACGGGGACCGAATCAACCTGAACGGATACATGATCGGCTCCGGGATTCTGTGCCTTGGCTGTTACCTGCTGGCCTCTCTGTCCAGGAGTCCAATCCTTTCCCTGATCGGCTGCATCCTGTGCGGGTTTTCCGTGGGCATCATGTGGCCCGGCACCATCAGCATCACCTCACCCCGTCTGCCCCGGGGCGGTACCGCCCTGTTCGCCTTTCTGGCCATGGCAGGAGACCTGGGCGGGTCCATCGGACCGAGCCTGGTGGGGATGGTGACACAGCAGACGGGCAACAATCTCCAGGCCGGCATGCTGGCCGGAAGCGCATTTCCTCTCATTTTGATCGTTACCCTGGTGCTCCTTGGCAGGAGCGCCGCGGGGAAACAGCATTCGTAAAAGCGCAGCCCCTGTTCCCGCTGTGTTACCCGAGCGGGGCCTGAGTGTACCGGGTGGGGGTTGTTCCGTACATTTTCCGGAAACAGCGGTTGAAATAGCTGGCATCCGAAAAACCGCAGGCCTGGGCGATTTCCGTGATGGACCGGCCACCGGGATGATGGAGAAATTCGGCCGCCTTCCGGAGGCGGTAATCCATCAGGTATCGGTTGGGGGTTGTGCCCAGAACGGAGCTGAACAGGCGAAGACAGGTGCTGATGCTGATGGAGGCGCTGGCGGCAATGTCCTCCAGTGAGAGGACATTGCCGTAGTTTTGCTCAATGAAGAGAAGCACCTTTTTGATGCGGAGCTCATCCCTCTGGTATCGGGGGATACAGGCAGACTCACTTTGGATGCTTTCACTCTGCCGGAGGATTCGGGCAAAGGACTGGCTCAGGAAATAGCGGACGTGAATCGGATAGTCCGTTTTTTCGTAGGCACCGTACTGCCAGGCGGTTTCTGCCATGGTCAGAATCTCCCCTTGCCATGGAACCGTGGCCGACAGCCGAATGAAGGGGATCCCCGGATTTTCCAGAATCGGGGCGACACAGGTATTCCACACAAGGTCGGGACTGCCGGAAATCAGACGGGGACTGAAAACCATGGCGTGCTGGTGGCCGGTCCGGGAGAGGAGCTCGGCTGCATGCAGGATGCCGCTGTTGGCAAAATACCCGTCTCCGGCGCCAAGGGGGAATTCTCTGCCCGCGATGCGGACACTGACCCGGCCCTCCGTCACCAGGACAAACTCGAATTCATCGTGCCAGTGGGGCGGGACAGCGACTTTTGTCAGATCATCATCAAAAAAGGCGATGGGGAAATCCGGCGTGCCATAGGTCAGCAGTTCCCGGCCATTTTCATCCACCTGATCGACAGACTGAGTGAGTGCCATACGTTCCTCCGAATTTTGACGATATAATCCTATTTTTCGCTTCAGAAATGGGGAAATAGTTCTATCCGGTGATGATTTTATACGATATAATCCGCTCAGTCAATCCACAGGGACTGAAAAAGGGAGGTTTTAATGATGGCTTCAATGCTTCTGGCCGTGATTTATCTGATTTTCGTCAGTCTGGGGCTCCCGGACTCGCTCCTGGGGTCCGGATGGCCCACCATGCAGGTGGACTTCGGAGTCCCCTCCTCTTACGCGGGATATGTGTCAATGACCATTTCCTTCATGACGGTGATCTCCGCCTTGCTGAGTCCCCGCCTGATCCGCCGGTTTCACACCAAATGGATCGTGATTGTGTCCATCGGCCTGACGGTTCTGGGACTGCTGGGCTTTTCGGCTTCGGCCAGGTACGCCATGCTGTTCCTGTTCGCGGTGCCGTATGGCCTGGGCGCCGGTTCCATTGATGCGGCGGTCAATCATTACGTGGCCAACCATTATTCCTCCTCGGTCATGAACTTTCTGCACTGCTTTTACGGCTTGGGGGCCGTGATCAGCCCGTACATCATGTCCCTGGCACTGCGGGTCGCCCGGTGGAACGAGGGTTACCGCTGGACGGCTTACCTTCAGCTGGCGATTCTGTTTGTCTGCATTCTCTCCCTGCCGCTCTGGAAGAAGAACGAAAATCCGTCGGAGGAGGCCAGCAGAAACAGCGCGGGAATCGGCGAAACCCTAAAGGTGCCGGGGGTGGTCCTGACACTGGTGGCCTTCTTTGCCTACTGCTCCGGAGAGGCGACCTGTTTTCTCTGGACGCCCAGTTATTTTGCGGGGACGAAGGAAGGCCTGAGCGCTGAAACCGTTGCCTCCTTTGGCTCTCTGATCTTTGGCGGGCTCATGATCGGCAGGCTGATCTCCGGATTTATCTCCAACCGACTGGGGGACAGAAGGCTCATCCGTATCGGCATTGTCGTTGAACTGGTGGGGATCGCACTGGTCTTCCTGCCGGTGCCTGGGTACATAGTTGCCGTGGTGGGATTTGTCACCATCGGCATCGGGATGGGTCCGGTGTATCCCGCCATTCAGCATATGGCCCCGGCCAACTTCGGCAGCCGGCACAGCGCGGCCGTTATCGGTCTGCAGATGGCCTCTGCCTATATCGGCAGCACCTTTATGCCCATGGTGTTCGGGCATCTCCAGCAGAATGTGGGAATCGGGATCATGCCTGTCTATCTCCTGATCTTTGCCCTGCTCAATATCAGCATGCTGGAAATCGCCTACCGAAGACTGAAAGCCGGCGCCCGCGAAGCGTAAGGGAATCTTTCGCGGCCCGGGGCAAAGTCTCAGCGCACCGCACCGGACAGGACGGAAATCTGTGCCGGACATATTCCGTCCTTTTGCCCAGTACCTGAACAACGGCCTGCCGCCATGCGGCAGGCCTTATCTTTTTTCCCAAATCGTTTGACAAAGTATAGGGCGGGGAGTAAACTAGCAGAGGATTTTGCGAAGGCCCCTCTGAATCAGGAAAAGAGACGGAATTTCCGTATTTCGGCCTCCTGTTGAAAGTGATTCACGGCTTCGCACAGAGGAGGAGTTCCCATGAACAACATTGGCTATTATAACGGCATTACCGGACCGATTGAGTCCATGCAGGTTCCCATGAATGACAGAGGCTGTTACTTTGGTGACGGTGTCTATGATGCAACGTGCGTGGTCAATCAGATTCCGATGCATTTTGAGGATCACATTGATCGGATTTACCGGAGCGCCGGACTGATTGACATTACCATTCCCATGGAAAAGGCGGAGATGAAAAAGATCCTGCAGGGACTGGTGGATCAGGTTGAGGCACCGGTGACGATGCTGTACTGGCAGGTGACCCGCGGCGTGGGAATGCGGAATCATTCCTTCAGCGGCGCGGAAACAAAGCCCAGCCTGTGGGCGTTTGTGAAGCCGATCAGCATGCGGGATCCGTACGGCACGTACAAATGCATTACGCATGAGGACCGTCGCTTCTTCTTCTGCAACATCAAGACCATTGATCTCCTCCCGTCTGTTCTGGCCAGTGAGGCGGCGGCCCGGGCCGGCTGTGATGAGGCGATTTTCCATCGGGGTGACCGCGTGACGGAGTGCGCTCATTCCAATGTCCATATCATCCGGGATGGGGTGTTGCATACCGCGCCCTGTGATGACCTGATTCTGCCGGGCATTGCCAGAGCTCACATTCTTGAGATCTGTCATGAAGTGGGTATTCCGGTGGTAGAGGAGCCCTTCACTGTCGCGGAAATGATGGCCGCCGATGAGGTGTTTTTCTCCAGCTCCAGTGCACTGACCAGCCGGGTCTGCGAGATTGACGGGAAGCCGGTGGGAATGCGGGATGAAAAGACCTTCGGCCTGATCCGGGATACCTACCAGAAAAAACTGGTGGCCGAATGCGGCGAAATTCGCTGAACCCGTGACAGAATGTATAGATACACATGCCGGACAAGTGTCCGGCATGGTTTTCAAATAGACCGGAACAGTCATGAACCGGTCTTTCAGAGAAAGGATGCCGGGGCGACCGCTATGTTCATTGCATACTTTTTGCTTTTTATTCTCTTTAACGGGAAGCTGACGCTGGAAATTGCTCTCTTCGGTGCGGTGTTTGCAGCCGATTTGTATGCATTCAGCTGTAAATACCTCGGGTACAGCTTTCAGAAGGATGCGGATCTGTTTCGGAAGGTGCCGGATGGAATACGCTATCTGATCATGCTGGCGGTGGAAATTGTCAAGGCCAGCCTGACCGTGATCCGGATGGTGCTGACGCCGGGGTTTGAACCGAAACCGCAGCTGGCCCAGTTTCATTCCGGTCTCCGGGACGAAGGGCACCGGGTGGTGCTGGCGGATTCCATTACGCTGACCCCCGGAACGATCACGTGTGAACTGAGTGAGGATCTGTTTACGGTTCACTGTCTGGATGTTGCGCAGTATGAGGGAATTGAACATTCCAGCTTTGCACAGGCGCTTACAGAAATCGAGGAGCGTGAGCGGCAACGGCAGGAAGCCGTGGAAGCAGAGAAGAGGGAACAGGCGGCAAGTGTGCCGGAGACGGCCGTAGAGGCATCGGACGGTGCCATACCGGATGCGGAATTGACCGGGGATTCCGGTGCAGTGGATGAAAAGGAGGGACAGCAGGAATGATGGCAGATGCGTATCAGATCCTCAGTGTGGTCGGCATGGGCACTCTGGCTGTCCTTATGGTGGTCTGTCTGATCCGGTGTGCACTGGGGCCCCGGGTTTCGGACCGGATTATGGCCGTCAACATGGTCAGCACGCTGACCATCATCATGGTGGGAATCATGACGGTGTATCTGAAGGAAGGATATCTGGCGGATGTGGCCCTGGTGTATGCCATCCTCAGTTTTCTGGCCGTCATCGTTCTTTGCAAGGTGTACACGGGCATTTACCGTGAGCGCCGTCATGCCGAGGCAGCCCATGCCCGGGAGATGAAAGAACAGGAGGAGAAGGCATGCAGTTAGTGCGTTTTTGCGCCGGTGCGCTTTTCCTGGCCGCGGGACTTCTGACCTGCATCATCGGCGTCATCGGCGTTTTTAAATTCAAGTATGCGGCAAACCGGATGCATTCGGCGGCCGTTAACGATACACTCGGCATCAGCCTGTGCATGATCGGACTGGCCATCATGGCGCCGGACATCGCCTCAGCCCTCAAACTGCTCCTGGTCGTTGTCTTTTTCTGGATCAGCGCTCCGGTGGCCAGTCACCTGCTCTGCCGTCTCGAGCTCGAGACCAACGAGAACCGGGCTGAGTACATGGAACTGCACGTCATTGAGGGAAAGGAAAAGGCCGAGCCCGCAGCGGTGACGATATCGGAGGAGGCATCAGTGCCCGCCGATGGGAACGTACCGGAAGAGGTAACGCCGGCCAGCGAGATGGCACCGGAAGGGGTAGTGCCTGAAGTGGAGACGGCATCCGATGAAACGGATGTGTCCGATCCTGAGACGGAGGATGCCGGGAGCGAGGAATTAGCTGCGGACGGGGTGCCTTCGGAGTCAGTTGCGGAGCTGCCGGATGCGGACAGCGCCGGAAAGGGGGGAGCGGTATGACAGGTGTAACAGAGATTCTGCTTGTGTTTCTGATCGGCTGTGCCCTGGCGGTTTCCGTTACCCGCAATCTGCTGACCAGCGTGATTATCTATACCTGCTTTTCCATGGTGATGTGCATCATCTGGATTACGCTGGAATCGCCGGACCTGGCGATTACCGAAGCGGCCGTCGGGACCGGCATTACCAGCCTTCTGTATTTCCTGACGCTGAAAAAGATCCAGGCCATTGATGCAAGGAATGAGGCGAAAATGAAACAGGACAAAAACGGCGGGGACGGAGGCGAGGCGCATGAGTGAACGAAAAAAGGACTCGCCCGGCAGCCGTTTTACAAAATGGCTGAATCAGGATCAGGATGTACTGGAGCGGCAGATGATTGCCGCGCAGACCCGTGAACCGGATTCGGAGGTGGATCTGGAGGAGGAGTGGCGCCGGCAGCAGCTCCTTGAGGAGCAGCAGGAAGAGGAAGAGGTGGCCGGCCGCCTCGAGGCGCTCAATGCGAAAAATGTCCCGGTGGTGGGACGGGTTGTCTATGTGCTGGGGTGTTTCCTGATCTGCGTGGCTATGATTGCGCTGCTTCTGTATACCGTCACGACGCTGCCCGGATTCGGAAGGGAAAACAATCCCACGCAGAACGAGGTTCCCAGGCGGTATATTGAGCAGGGACTGCAGGAAACCGGTGCCGTAAACATTGTCACCGGAATGATTCTTGACTACCGCGCGTTTGATACCCTGGGGGAGTCGACCGTGCTGTTTGCCGCCGTCATGGTAGTTCTTTTCCTGCTGCGGCTGGATGCGGACAGTGCCAGATACAGTGAGATGGCGGCCTATATCCGCGAGGAGCCGCACGCAGACACGTTCTATGAGCCCAAGCATGATGCGATTCTGCAGCATACGGCCAAGATTCTGACGCCCATCTCCTTCCTGCTGGGGATTTATGTGATCCTGAACGGCCACCTGTCCCCGGGCGGCGGTTTCTCGGGCGGTGCCATTGTGGGCGCCGGGCTGGTTCTCTACGTGACGGCATTCGGTTTTAAGCGGATTCGCCGGTTCTTTACGTACAAAACCTACCAGCGGACGGTGGTGGCGGCGCTTCTGACGTATGCGGTTTCAAAGACGTATTCGTTCTATACAGGGGCTAACGGGCTTGAAAGCGGCATTCCGCTGGGAACACCGGGGGCGATTCTCTCGGGTGGCCTGATTCTGCTGCTGAATATCTGCGTCGGACTCATTGTCGCGTGTACGGTCTATGTACTGTATGCCGTATTCAGGAAAGGGGAGGTCTAGGATGTTTTCGAAATGGTTCACCAACTATGAGGAAACCGCGGCCGTGATCCTTTTCTGTATCGGATTTTCGACGATGCTTTTCAACGGGAACCTGATCAAGAAGATTATCGGAATGGATATCATGGATTCCTCCATTTTCCTTTTTCTGGCATCCCAGGGGTACATTGCGGGGCATAAGGCCCCGATTGTGACCGGGGGTGTGCAGAGTACGGAGGCATACATCAATCCGATTCCGGCGGGACTTGTTCTGACGGGCATCGTGGTGGCGGTAAGTGTTTCCGCCCTGATGATGGCGCTGGCCATCCGGCTGTATCACCGCTATCATACGCTGGATCTGGATAAGATCGTGGCCCTGGCGGGAAGGGAGGAAGTGTGATGACGCTGGTTCAGAACTTTCCTGCCCTGTGCATTCTGCTGGCCCTGGTCTGTGCCGTGCTGACCAGCGTGTTAAAGCGCCGGAGCGCCGCGGCCCTGACCGGGCTGGTGCTGATGGTCAACCTGGTCATGAACGGCATGGCGCTTGTGTACACCCTGCGCACGGGGGAAAGCTATGTGTACCGGATGGGACATTTTTCCGCGCCCTGGGGAAACGAACTGCGGGTGGGTGTCCTTGAAACGGGAACGGCAACTGTCCTCCTCCTGGTAGTGCTCCTTTCCTACTTGGGGGCGTACCGACGGTCCAGCCGGAAAATTGAACCGACTAAATACAATCTGTACGGAGTCATGGTGGATCTGTGCGTGCTTTCCCTGCAGGCGCTGATCTACACCAACGACTTGTTTACGGCCTATGTGTTTATTGAAATCAGCACGCTGGCGGCCTCCGGCCTGATCATGGCCCGGCAGACGGGCAGAAGCCTGGTGGCGGGTGTCCGTTACATGATCATGAACCTGCTGGGGTCCAGCCTGTTTCTGCTGGGCGTGGTGATTCTCTACGCCATTACCGGTCATCTGCTGATGACCCCCATTCATGATGCGGTTGCCGAGCTGGCGGCGAGCGGGGAATACCGGATCCCGCTGGATGTGACCGTCGCCCTGATTTCGGTGGGCCTCGGCATGAAAAGTGCCCTGTATCCCTTTGAAAAGTGGGTGCCGGCGGCATACAGCAATGCCACCACCACCTCCTCGGCGCTGCTTTCCTCTGTCGTATCCAAGGGGTACATCTTTCTGCTGATTAAGATTTATGTGCGGACCATTGGCCTGCCGGTGATTGAATCCCTCGGCATTACGGATGTGATGTTTGTGTTCGGGGCCTGCGGAATGATCATGGGATCCGTGGCAGCCCTGCGGACCAAAACCGTCCGCATGATGATTGCCTACTCCTCCGTGGCGCAGATCGGGTATATTTTCCTGGCCATCGGCCTTGGTACGATGGAGGGGATGATGGTTGCCCTGTGGCATCTCCTTGCCCACGCGGCCACAAAGTCCATGCTGTTTGTTGCCGCGGCGGAGATGGATGAGGCCTCCGGCGATACACACCTGAGAAAGGATATACGGGGGGCATTTTACCGAAGTCCGCTGGCCGCCCTGGCCTTCAGCCTTGGCGCGGTCAATCTGGTGGGACTGCCGCTGCTCAGCGTCTTTGTGACCAAGTTCATGATGGGACAGACGGCGGTGGCGGTGGGCGGACGCCATATGGTGGTGACCCTTGTCTGCCTGGCTGTTTCGACGCTTCTGAACCTCGGCTATTTTATGTCCACCGCCATGTCGCTGTTCATAAAGGGTGGGGCACCCGGGGAAAGAAGGAGGCCGGAACCGCTGGTGTGTCTGGGCCTTGCAGGTTTTCTTGTTCTGAATCTTGTTCTCAGCCTTTGCGCTGCTCCGATTTATCAGACGCTCCTTTCCGGGTTTGCCGTATTCGGCTGATCCCCGGTGACGGGATCTTGAAGAAACAATCACGCATAACACAGTGAGCTTAGGGGGAAAAGTTATGAATATCTTGTTACTGATTGCGCTGCTCTGGCCGGCCGTGGCGGGGGCGGTTGTCTGGTTTATGCCTGCTGCGAAAGAACCGGCGGTCAGGGGCAAAATGGTCACCGGAGCGCTGATTCTCGAGCTGGCAGCCGTGATTCTGGCCTGCTTTGGGAACGGAACGGACTTTGTGGTCATGCAGATGACGCCGACCCTGGCGCTGCACCTGCATCTGGATACCATCGGCTGTATCTTCTCTGTCCTGATGGCGGCCATGTGGCTGCTGGGCGGGGTATTTGCCCTTGAATACCTGGAGGGCAATGCGCATGAGCATTCGTATCAGGCGTTTTATCTCTGTGTCCTCAGCGCCATGATCGGCCAGTGCTATGCGGGCTCCATGATTACGCTGTACATCTTCTATGAGCTGATGACCATGCTCTCCGTTCCCATGGTGGTCCATGAGCGGACACCGGAGGCCGTGGCCGCCGGCGTCAAGTACCTCATCTATTCCATCTTCGGCGCCATGGTGGGCCTCCTGGGCATCTTCATGTACAACAGCATGCTGGGCACGGTGACCTTTGTGCCCGGCGGCGTGGCCACGGAGGCAACACCGACGCTGCTGGTGATCACGTTCCTGGTAATTCTGGGATTTGGCACCAAGGCCGGCATGTTCCCGCTCCACGGCTGGCTTCCGACGGCCCATCCCGTCGCACCGGCGCCGGCCTCTGCCGTTCTTTCCGGTGTCATCACCAAGGCGGGCGTTCTGGCCATCATCCGGGTCATCTATTTCCTGGTGGGGGCCAAAGTGATTGCCGGCACCTGGGTGCAGATTACGTTCATGACCCTGACGCTCATCACCGTTTTCATGGGCTCCATGCTGGCCTACCGGGAGCCGCTGCTCAAGAAGCGGCTGGCCTTCTCGACCGTCTCCCAGGTCAGTTATGTGCTGTTCGGCCTTTCCTGCCTTTATCCGGAATCCTTTGCCGGCGGTATCCTGCATGTGGTGGCGCACTCGGTGATCCAGGACTGTCTGTTCCTCTTCGCCGGTGCCATGATTCATTAGACCTGCAAAACCTATGTGGCAGATCTGCGGGGCATCGGGAAACGGATGCCCGTGACCACGTGGTGCTGGACCATTGCCTCCATGGGCCTGATCGGTATTCCGCCCACCAGCGGCTTTGTGTCCAAGTGGGCCCTGGCCACCGGCGCTCTGACAGGCGCTCCGGCCGGCTTTGCCATCGCCGGTCCCATCATCCTGATCATCTCCGCACTGCTGACCGCGGCCTATCTGCTGCCGATTACCATCTACGGCTTTTTCCCGGGCGGGGATTTCGATTATGCGGCCAATCCGGTCTGTGAGGGCGGGCGGCATATGACCATTCCCATGATCATCCTGGCGGCACTGGTCATTCTGACCGGTATCTTTGCCTCTCCGATCATCACGGCTGCTGCGGGTGTCGGTGCGGCTGTCTTATAAGGAGCGTTGCATATGCTTTCTTTTGCCGTATTCTTTCCAATTGCGGCCGGTCTCCTGCTGTTCCTCGTTCCGGAGCAGCAGCGGAAACTGCGCTGCACCCTGGTGGAACTGACCGCGCTGCTGACATCCGCGGTGATGTTTTACCTGATCACGGGGAAGCAGGGAACGGTGGAGGCGGCGTTTCCCATTGTACAGAACCTGACCCTGACGTTTTCCCTGGATGGGACCGGGTCCCTGTTTGCCGGCCTTGCGGCTTTTCTGTGGCCGATTGCCACACTGTACGGCTTTGAATACATGCGCCATGTGGGCAGAGAGCGGGCATTTTTCGCACTGTATACGATTTCCTACGGGGTGACGCTGGGCATCGCCATGGCGGGAAACCTGGTGACCCTGTATATTTTCTACGAGCTCCTGTCCCTCAGCACCCTTCCGCTGGTCATGCATTCGAGCAGCCCGGAGGCGATCCGGGCAGGCCGGCAATACATGGCGTATACCTTCGGCGGCGCGGCTCTGGCCCTCATGGGCATCATTCCGGTCATTGCGTGGGGCGGCGGGACCTTTGTCCCCGGTGGCGCCCTGAATGCAGGGCTGTTTGAGCAGAATCCGGTTCTCCTGCAGGTGTTGTTCCTGTGTGCGGCCCTGGGCTTTGGCGTCAAGGCGGCCGTAATGCCCTTTCACAGCTGGCTGCCGGGGGCGGCCGTGGCACCGACACCGGTGACCGCCCTCCTGCACGCGGCGGCGGTGGTCAAGGCGGGCGCATTTGCCGTGATCCGGGTTACGTATTATACCTTCGGGGCGGAGCGGCTCTTTGGAACCGTCGCTCAGGCAGTGCTGATCTGCCTGGCGGCCCTGACCATTGTCTACGGCGCGTTCCGGGCGGTCCGGGAACATCACCTGAAGCGGCGGCTGGCCTGGTCCACCGTCTCCAATCTGTCCTATATCATTTTCGCCTCTTCGCTCATGACCCCGGACGGGATGACGGGCGCCCTGGCGCATCTGATTTTCCACGCGCTGGTGAAAATTACCCTGTTCTACTGTTCCGGTGCCATTCTGGTGCAGACCGGTAAGACGCAGATTGAGAGCATGCGCGGATTCCGAACAAAAATGCCGCTGGTCTCAACCGTTTACACGATTGCGGCCATGGCACTGGCGGGAATGCCGCTGCTGCCGCCTTTTCTCAGCAAGTGGACCATCGGCAACGCGGCACTGGCCAGCGGAACGCCCTTCGGGATGGTGGGTCTCATCGCCATGCTCATCTCGGCGATCCTCTGTGCCGTGTACGTGCTTTATCCGGCCTTTTTCATGCTGTTCCGAAACCCGGACCGGGAAGAACCGGACATGCCCGGGGATCCAGGACTCTGCATGAAAGTGTCTCTTGTGATTCTGGCACTTACGATTCTCCTGTCCGGACTGTTTACCAACCGGCTGCTGGCATTTATCATGACGCAGGCGCAGATGTAAGGAGGGAAGATCATGTTACTGCTGTTTCTGGTGTTCTTTCCGATGGTTGCCGCCTGTCTGTCCTATATGGCAGGGCGCCTGAGTAAGGATCTGCGGGACCGACTGGTCATCCTGTACTCAGCCGTGGAACTGGTGGCCGCCATCCTGTCACTGGTTCTGGTCATTCAGGGCCGGGATCTGTCCGTGACCGTTCCCGGTTTCTGTGAGTTCGGACTGTCCTTCCGGCTGGACGGGTTCCGTGCCATGTATGCCCTGATTGGCGGGGTCATGTGGACCATGTGTGCCATGCTCTCCCGGGAGTATTTCAGCCGGCACTACCATAACCGCAACCGGTATTATTTCTTCTACCTGTTTACCCTGGGCGCGACGGTGGGCGTGTTCCTTTCGGCGGATCTGTATACCACCTTCATCTTCTTTGAAATCATGTCCTTTACCTCCTATGTGATGGTGATCCATGACGAAAAAACCGGGGCCATGCGGGCCGGACAGACCTATCTTGCCGTGGCGCTGCTGGGCGGTATGGTGCTGCTGGGCGGCATGTTCCTGTTGGAGCATCTGACCGGGACCCTCGAAATGGAGGAG
>JAFUBF010000454.1 GCA_017460325.1 Clostridia bacterium
CCACGGAAAAGGAAACACTCAGCTGGCACTGTACGATTCCCATGCAGCCCTCAAGATTTGCATACAAAATCTATATGGCCGATGCCATTGCCGACAGGCTGCTCACGCTGATTTAGGGCCGTTTCAACGGTTCTGTCCCTGCAGGAAACGGATCCACTCCCCAACGACACTCATAGAACGGAATTGAACATATGCATCCAGTCATTTTCCTTTCCATTTACGCTGTCCTCACCATTATGAACGGCATGATGACCGACTTCTGTCTCCGCCGCTGGCCGCTTACCACCGGGCAGGCCGGAAAAAGACGGTCCATCTGGCTGATTCCGCAGTTTCTTTTCGCTCTGGCCCCGGTTGCCGGGACTTTCCTTGAAAACGGTCATCTCCGGTACGCCCTTCAGGGAATCGGCAATATCTATCTGGGCTTTTTCATTTATTACGGCTTCTTTCTGGCTCTGCTCCTGCTTGTGACCGTCCCCGCCCGCCTTATCCGGCGGAAACGGTTTTCGACGCTTTACGGCGTCATCCTCTGTCTTTCCTTTTTCGGCTCCATGATTGTGGGCATTTACGGCCTTTTTCACGCACAGGACACCCGGGTATACCGGTATGACATTGCGGTCGACAAGCCCGGGAAAGACATGACCGTTGTCCTCATCGCTGACCTGCACCTGAGTGCCAATTCACATCTGTCCACCACAGAACGAATGGTGGAGATGATCAACCGGGAGAATCCGGACCTGGTGCTCGTGGCCGGAGACATTTTCACCAGCAGCTATGAGGCCCTTTTCGATCCGGATACCTATTCCGCCGCGCTTTCCGGTATCCGTTCACGCCTGGGCGTCTATGCGGTTTACGGCAACCATGACGTCGAGGAACCGCTGTTCGGCGGTTTCCCGGTCACCCCCGTCAGCAGGGCTTTCCGCAGTCAGCAGATGGAGGGGTTCGTCCGGGATGCCGGATTTACCATGCTGAACGATGAAACCGTCCTGATTGACGGCTTCCTGCAGCTCGCCGGCCGCGTGGATGCCGACAAGGCCGGGGACGGTACCAGTCAGCGCATGACCGCCGCGCAACTGCTTGAGGGAATCGACCCGTCAGGGCCCGTTCTGGTGCTGGAGCATGAGCCCAGAGAATTCAGCGCCCTGAAGGAGGCCGGTGCCGATGTGGTCATGTGCGGTCACACTCACAACGGCCAGCTGTTCCCCGGCAACCTCATCGTGCCGCTGTTCAATGAAAACGGCTGGGGCTATGCCCCGGTGAACGGTCTGCACACCCTGGTCACCGCCGGGGTTGGGTATTACGGGCCGCCCATGCGCGTTGGCACCGACAGCGAAATCTCCGTTGTTCACCTCACCTTTCAGCAGGAGACGGCACAATGATAAACAGAAAACAGATTCGGGGCACTGCCCGCCGGCAGGTTCGAAAGCACTACGTGTTTCTGGTGTTTCTCTGCGCTATCCTGATCTTCCTCGGCACGGAGTACCAGACCATCACCTCCGGTGCGCAGCTCCTTTACAATATTCTTGAGGGGCGGAACACGGTGATTTCCGTTGAGGGGGATCTGGGAAACGGCCGGATCACCCCCATCGGCAAAATGTACGATGAGTTGATCCGGGACCGCGTCAATGCCGGTCTTGAGGAAAGTGCCCGGCGTCTTCGGCAGGTCCGGGAGGCCACCAATCTCGATTCCGCCCTCGGCCGTCAGCGGGGCCTTTTGGCTGCCATCATCAACCAGGTGGAGTCCGGTCAGACCTACGTCATGATTCAGCTCGCCCTCCACCAGCTTCTCCACTCCGAACACATCGCCTCCCTCCTCCTGATCATCTCCAGTATTCTCATCCGCTTCGCCATCTTCATCTTTCTCAGCAACATGTTCAGCGCCATTGTGCGGCGGGCATTGCTTGAGCTGCGCACCTACCGGGTCTGCCCCATCACCCACCTTCTTTTCTTTTACCAGGTGCGCCGGTGGACCCGTGTCTCGCTTACCCTCTTTGTCCGTTCCCTGTTCAGCTTCCTGTGGACCCTGACACTGGTGGGCGGAGTCATCAAGCACTACTCCTACCTCATGGTTCCCTATATTGCCGCGGAAAACCCGGACATTTCGCCCCTTGAGGCCATCCGCCTTTCCCGGAGGATGATGAACGGGCACAAGTGGGAATGCTTCCTTCTGGATCTTTCCTTCACCGGCTGGCATCTTCTGGGGTTTATCACCTTCGGCTTTGCCGATATTCTCTGGGTTACCCCCTATCACCTCTCCACTTTTACCGAGGTCTATGTGCGGCTTCGCGAGGCGGCCATTCGAAATCAGATTCCCGGCGCTGAGGTGCTGAATGACATGCTCCTTTACACCCCTGCCCGGCGCAGCGTTCTGGAACCCGCCTATCCCGAGCTCGTCCGGTACGGCGAATACATTGAGGAGGACATCGTCGCCCTCACGCCCATGCAGGCCTTCTTTGCCCGTCACTTCGGCATCTGGATTGGCTCTCTGGATGACAAGGCCATTTACGGCCGGCAGCAGGAACTGCGCCAGCATACACGGATCATCAGCCTGGAGCTGAACGGGGATGCCTATCCTCAGCGCATGCACCCGCTGTTCAACGCCCACAAGTTCCACCTCACCCGGCGCATCAGCTTTATGCCCCCCTGCACCATCTGGTCGCTGGCCATCATCTTCTTCTTTTTCTGCTTCATCGGGTGGGTCTGGGAGGTCACCCATCACATGATCACCTCCGGAAACTTTGTCAACAGGGGCGCCCGTCACGGCCCCTGGCTCCCCATCTACGGAACCGGTGTCCTCCTGATTACGGTTCTGCTCTATCCGCTCCGCAAAAAACCGGCTGCCGAGGCCCTCGGCATTATCCTTCTGTGCGGGCTCGTGGAATACATGACCTCTTTCGCCATGGAAATGGCCTATGGAAAACGCTGGTGGGACTATACCGGGTACTTTCTCAACCTCAACGGCCGCATCTGCGGCGAGGGCCTGTTCGCCTTCTGCTTCGGCGGCATGATTGCCGTGTATCTCCTCGTTCCCATCCTGGATGCCCTGGTGATTCGACTGAAGCCGAAAGTGATCATCTCCCTTTCTCTGATTCTCCTCATCCTCTTTGCCACCGACATCGTCTATTCGCATTATGTCCCCAACGTCGGCCTCGGCATTACCGAGGAAATCGATCTGCCCTCGCCATGAACAGGAGCCGCCGCCCACCGGGCGACGGCTCTTTTATTCAGTTATGCGGCAGCATCCTCTTCCTGGTCAAACTGTTCGGTCAGTCCGTTGTAACGGTCAATGACCTCATCCAGCAGATGGAACAGATCCGCTTCGGCGATCATCCCATCGCGATCCTCCACACCCTTAAAGTGCAGCGTATAACGGGAGGGCGGTGTTTCGAGCGAAAGTGTTGCCCGGCTGCGCAGCTGCTCCGTGTTCATGTAAATGAGTTCCACGGTCCAGTACGCCTCGCCTTTTTCATCCAGCCAGCGGGTAAAGGCCAGCTTCACGCCGATGGGCGTATGCTGCTCCACTGTATCCGTGAGCAGGTATTCCTCCGTGTCCAGTGCGGCAAGCACACTGGCGATATTCGAATCATGTCCGCAGAGGAACGTGAAGATCCGCCCCTCCGTCTCCATCTCGGAGCGGATTTCCCTCAGCAGTGGATTGGCCACATTGACCGCAATCAGCGGGGTCTCAAAGAGCATGTGGGTATACGTATCGACAATGGTATGCAGTTTCTGCCAGTCCTCAAATGTCAGATCGTGCCCGAAAGCTGCCGCCTTCGCATCCGTCATCTCATAGTACTGGAAGGTCATGGCATCTGCCACGGAGGTGGCCGTCTTAATCGGGCCGGTCATGCTGGCCTCTTTGCCGGTTTCAAGATGAATGGTCGTCGCATCCTTCAGGAGATCCCCGTACGTTCCGGCCCGATAGGCCTCGCTCTCCTTCATGTCGGTCACCTCCATCAGCAGGGAGATGGCCTCACGCAGGTTGTCGGAAATGCCCTCCATTCCCTTTGTCCCGCCCAGCTGTGCCATCTGGTCCATGACCGCTTCGGCATAAGGCGCGGAGCAGTAGGTCAGTACCGGCGAAAAGACCGGATCCATGGTGTCATATTCCGCATGGGTTTCAATCGGTGTATTGGCCGCCGGGAACAGACCCGAGGAGAAATACCGGGACGTGGCAAAGGTCCGCTGCTTGGCATTGGCATAGAACCGAACCGCGCCCTCCTCAGGCCGGTAGTTTTCCGGGAAGAGCCCTTCGCTTTCCAGCCACAGCCGGAAATACTGCCCCATCTTTGTTTCAGACACAGCCCCCAGCATCGAGAGTTCACTGGACTTGCTGGTCCAATTGAACCACGGGTGCGGCGTAATGTCGCCCAGGAGGGAGCCGCTGCCGGAGAGCGGCGAACGGATATTGTGGCGGCTCAGAACCACCACCTTATCCATCTTCCTCTCCGCGTGACTTATGCCCTTTTCCACAGCATGGAAAGATCCTGCAAAGCGGACCTCATCGGACATGCAGGCCGCAACCTGTTCCTCCGTGATTCCCTCCCCGTTCTCCGCCTCAACGAGAAAACGGTACTGACCCAGAGAAGTGCCCGCAGGCCGGTCATGGAGCGCCGCCACCCGGAGTCCCGCCGCATTCAGGCCGACAATGAACTCCGAAAGATTTTCGCCATTCCCGTTGACCACAAACACCGCGTGTTCATTTGGTCCCTCCGCCGGGTTCTTTGCCAGCACATAGAACCGGGTCTTGTTCGCAAGGCTGATCTGCACATTCTCCGCCAGCACCTCAAGGCCGTAGAGCGCAGCCGCACCGGGCGCAGCCACGGCAGCAATGGACTTATCGCCGGACCCGGCCACATACTCAGCCGCAGCGGCTGTACTTTTCATCTCCACTGCCTCCGCCCCCGGCAGATTTTCCGCTCTCCACTGCGCACTCTGGGTCAGGCCCTGGGCGTGGGAACAGACAGTCTTTATCTCCTCCAGGGTTGCGCCGGGCAGGGCCATCAGGGTCTGGCTGATGGGCAGCACCACTTCGCCCACGACAAACACGTTATCCGCGTTCATCAGCGCATCCACATAGTTCACGACGGCACCGCCCAGGGTGTTTTCCTGGGGAATCACGGCATAGTCCGCCTCCCCGTTCAGCACGTCCTGGATGGCATCACTGACGGTCTCTCTGGGCTGGAAAGTCCCCTCTTCCTGAAACCAGAAACGGGTGGCCTCCTCTGTATAGGTCCCCGCCGGTCCCAGATAGCTGATCCGGCTCGGTGCAGCCATGCAGAGAGCGGGCACCAGCAGCATCAGTGCCAGCAAAAGTCCGATACCCTTTTTCATCTGTTAACCTGCCTTTCCGCGGAACGGACAGCCATTTGTCCATCCCGCCTCTGTGTATTGTCCGTATTCTTTTTCCCTGAGAATCCACACCGGGAAAGGATGGCCTCTGTGTTTCCGCTCACGCCTTTTCCCGGATGATCTCATTCAGAACATGCCCTATTTTACCGTTTTTTCGTGTCACTGTCCACAGTCCCCGCTGAAGCGGAACTGTCCTCCTCCATCTTCCACCGGGCCAGTTCCTTCAGGATGGGCTGCAACTGCCTCGCCCGGTCCGTCAGGTCATATTCCACCCGTACCGGTACCTCCAGGTACTCGGCCCTTACAATCAGCCGGTCCTGTTCCATCTCCCGAAGGGTCTGGGAAAGCATTGTGTTTGAAATCCCCTTCACATTGTGCAGGAGTTCGTTGTACCGGCTGGCCCCGTTTGCCGAGAGCGAGCACAGGATCCGCATTTTCCA
>JAFUBF010000455.1 GCA_017460325.1 Clostridia bacterium
CACAATCCAAACTTATCTTGCGGACGCTTCGCGTCCGGCCCGTCAGGAATTGCTGCCGGGTCTTTCGGCACCGATGGTGACCCACAATCCAAACTTATCTTGCGGACGCTTCGCGTCCGGCCCATGTGCAGTTTCCACAATGTACACCATTCCCCGGATTCCGTCAAGAAGATTCTGGCTTTTCGAATCCGGGGAAGGTTTTCGCACATACCCGTCCGGCCGAGGCGCACGCTGTTATCCGCCGATTCAGGCCCTGACCGGGCATCCGGAAAAACCTTTTTTCGGGGTTGTCACCCCGCCACCTTTCTGGTATACTGTCGCCCGACAACCTCGCGGACTGTTCGAAACCATCCAGTCCTTAAACAAAACTATGGGCCGGGACTCTGTCCCACTGTAGGCGGCATATTGTCGTCTTTTTCTGTGTCCTCAGAAAGCCTGTCGTTTTCAAGGTTGATCTAAGAAAGGAGTGCTTTTATGACACCCGCTTCGTTCAACACGAGAAAATTGACCCGCGCAGCAATGATTGCTGCCATCTACACCGTACTGACGCTGATCCTGGCGCCGATTTCCTACGGTGAGCTTCAGGTGCGTCTCTCCGAGGCGCTTACCCTTCTGCCGATTCTGTTCCCCGAGGCAATCCCCGGCGTCACCATCGGCTGTCTGCTGGCCAACATCTTCGGCGGTGCCATGCTTCCGGATATCATCTTCGGAACTCTGGCCACCTTCCTGGCCGCCCTGTGCACCTATCATTTCCGGAAAAACTACTGGCTGGCCGCATCCATGCCGGTCATTTTCAACGGACTGATCGTCGGCACCGTCGTCCACTACTGTTATTCTCCCAGTGTTCCCCTGCCGCTTTGCATGCTGTTCGTCGCCGTCGGCGAGGCCATTGCCTGCTTTGTGGCCGGAACCCTCCTGATCCAGGTCCTGAAGCGCACCCCGCTGGCCGCCTGATTATTCGCCCGTTCTGCCCGCAGAACGGGCTTTCTGATTCTCCCGGAACGCGGTCCTGTTGCCGCGAACTCCCCCTTGACAGAACCCCTTTTTGGCGGTAATGTAAGACCATCAAAAAAACAGAGAGGTGAACTCCAATGCGCATTGCATTAATTAATGAAAACAGTCAGGCAGCCAAGAACGGCATGATCGAAAAAGCCCTCCGGAAAGTCGTCGAGCCCATGGGCCACACGGTGGACAATTACGGCATGTACTCCCAGGAGGATGCGGCACAGCTGACCTATGTCCAGAACGGCATTCTCGCAGCCATCCTGCTCAACTCCGGTGCGGCCGACTATGTGGTCACCGGCTGCGGCACCGGCGAGGGCGCCATGCTGGCCCTCAACAGCTTCCCGGGCGTCATCTGCGGCCACGTCGTCGATCCTTCCGACGGTTTCATGTTTGCCCAGATCAACGACGGCAACGCCGTTGCCTTCCCCTTTGCCAAGGGCTTCGGCTGGGGCGCCGAGCTGAATCTCGAGTATACCTTTGAAAAGCTCTTCGGCTTCGGCAGCGGAAACGGCTATCCGCCGGAGCGCGTGGTGCCCGAGCAGCGCAACAAGAAGATTCTGGATCAGGTCCGTGCCAACAACCTGAAGGACCTCATCACCTGCCTCAAGGGCATTGATCCGGAACTGGTCCGCGGCGCCGTCGCCGGTCCCCGCTTTAAGGAACTGTTTTTTGCATCCGCCAGGGATGAGGCGATCATCGAATACGTCCGCTCCATTCTCGGCTGATCCGTCCCCGAATCCATCCCTGTTGCCGGCAGTCTGCTTCCCACCTTTCAGGCTGCCGGCTTTCTGAATTTACGGAGGCATTATGATTCTGGATCTTTCCTATCTCCGCTATCCCCTGCCCACCGACATTTCCATGCTGTATGAATCCGGGCGCTTTGAGGAAATGAACCGCCTCATTGACCTGAATCTTGCCCGGCCCCAGCTGCCGGATGCCCTCAAAAAGCGACTCGAATTTCTGCATTACTGTGCGGAGGACACCCTGGAGGCATATCAGCTGACCTCGGAGCAGGCTTTTGACAATGCCCGAATGCGCATTCCCGACCTGACCCGGGAAGAATTCCACGCCCTGCGGGATGACCGGACCCTTGACTGGCGGTACATTGAGGGCAGGCGTTTCTACCGCAACAACTGTATCAGCAACCTGCTGCGTACCCGGCGGAGTGACGCCCTTCGGGAAAAGGGCACCCTGATTCTGCAGGAGGAGACAAATGAGACCGCAGCGCGGGATAACCTCATTAAGACGCTGAAAGAAAGCGGCCGCGTCCGGTACAGCGCCAAACTGCGGGAATCCATCTCCATCTCCAGTGACCGGCTGACCCCGGGGGAAACGCTCCGTATCTGGCTGCCCCTGCCCGTCAGCGATCCGCCCGTCCTGACCTCCCGGATTTTGGCCACCTCCCACGAGCCTGTTCAGATCAGCCCGGAAAATGCCCCGCAGCGGACCGCCTACTTTGAGGTCCCCTATGAAAAGGGCGTGACCGTTTATGCCACCCTGGCCTGCGAAACCGAAATGACATACAGAAAACCAGACCCCGCCCGGGCCACCGGCGAACTGCCTGCCGGCGACGTTACTGAACAGGATCTGGCTCAGGTTGAACCTCATATTGTCTTTGCGCCTTATCTGAAGGCACTGACAGCGGAAATTGTGGGGGATACGGACAATCCCATCGTGAAAGCCCGACGCATCTATGACTTCATCACCACTAAGGGCACTTACCGCTTTATGCCCTCCTACAGGTCCATTCCGGACATCGTGGGTTATTTCTGCGCCAATCTGCGCGGCGACTGCGGTGTCCAGGCGCTGACCTTTATCACCATGTGCCGCTGCTGCGGCGTCCCCGCCAGATGGCAGTCCGGTCTCTACACCGCCCCCACGTCCTGCGGCATGCACGACTGGGCGATGTTCTACGCCGCGCCCTACGGCTGGCTGCACGCCGACTGTTCCTTCGGCGGTTCAGCCTATCGGAACGGATCCGAGGAACGCCGTGATTTCTACTTCGGCAATCTGGATCCCTGGCGTCTGCCCTTTACCTCCCGCTTCCAGTATCAGTTCACACCGCCCACCCGTTTCATGCGGTCTGACCCGTATGACAACCAGGTCGGCGAGGCGGAAACCCTTTCCCGCCGTCTTCTGGGAGATGAAGTGGACACCTCACACGATCTGCTTTCCGGCACGCTCCTGCACTAATGCCCGGAACGCGTCCAGGAATTCCGTACAGTCCCATACACCGCAGCCGATCAGCTGGTCTCCGGAAAGGCTCATCTCCAGCCGAATCCCGTTTTTCAGCGTAATCTGCAGTGACTGCCCGCCCGGGAGTGCTTCCGCATTTTCGAGGCGGGCATTTTTCATCAGGACCTCCATGACGGATTCCGCGTCCTCCCCCGTCAGCGTTCCCACGCCTTCAAGGGTAATCGTATCCACCTGCCCGAGAACCGCACAGGTATCCTGCAGGCTGTCCCCGTTCAGGCCGTAACCATGCTCGCCGGAGCGCTGGAACAGGGCCATCTGCCCGTCCACCTCCGCCAGAATGGCCGTCGTGGTCGGCAGTCCCTCCACCGCATACACCGTGTCGCCCTTCAGCACCGCATTGCTGATATAGTCATCCCCGTCTGTGCGGGAATCGTACGGATTCTCCGAGTAACGGGTCACCGTGCCGACCGAATCGCCTCTGGCTCTCAGTCCCTCCAGCGTGTACATCATCCGGTACAGCTTTCCCCGCTGAATCAGGATGGCATGATCCTCCTCCGCGGTAATGACAAAATCATGCTCCGTAATCGGCCGCGCCGTCACCACTGCCCCGCCGCCGGCCTCGATAACATACAGATCATGAATGGACACCGGCCTTGATGCCCAGCCGACAATTCCAAGCACCACCAGCAGCACAGCCGCCGCTGCACAAAGCCCGGGAACCAGCCTGTGTCCCCGCCTTCCCCGCTGTTCCGTGCAGGCAATGATGTGCGCCCGCATATCCTCACGGCTGCAAAATCCGGCAACCCCTCTGTTCAGTTGTTCACGAACCGATTCCGGTGAATTCAGATCGATCATTGCCGGTCACCTCCTTAATATTGCTCTCGCTTTCGGCACCGTATAACTGCCAGAAAGCATCCCTTGGCAAACCGGTGCGCTGCACCGGGCCCACTCCTTCTCTTGCTACTCTGGCTTTCGGCGCCGTATGACTGATACGGGACAGACCTGGACAGACCGGTGCGGTGCACCGGGCCCACTCCCTTTAACGCTACTCTGGCTTTCGGCACCGTATAACTGATACGGGACAAACCTGGACAGACCGGTGCGGTGCACCGGGCCCACTCCCTCATCTTCGCCTTTCCCGGCCTGCATCAGGTCTTCTCCTTCAGCATGGCCTCAAGTTTATACCGTCCCCTGGCAAGGCGGCTTGCCACCGTTCCCTCTGAAATATTCAGAATGGTCGCAATCTCCTGCAGGGTAAAACACTGATAATAATACAGCAGGATAATTTCCCGAAACTGCGCAGGGAGTGCGTACACTGCCCTGGCCAGCATCTCCTGCTCCTCCCGCTCCTCAAGGAGATTCCGTTCATCCGGAATCAGTTCCATGACAGGCGGACCGAGAATCACCCGTTTTGCCCAGGAACTGCGCCAGTAATCCCGGCACGCATTAATTGTCACGCGAATCAGCCAGGCTTTTTCCTTTCCCGGCGTAATCTCCCCCGTATAGGTAAACAACTTCGTAAACACATCCTGACAGATGTCCTCCGCACGCTGTTTTTCCCCCAGATAGTAATAAGCGGTTCTCAGCACATCATTGCCATAAAGGGCATACAGACGGTCAAAGACCTCCCCCGTATACGGCCGTGCATCCGACTGCAAACACAACACCCCTGACATAAGAACGTTTCAGCATCCGAAATTTATCCATTCCAAGGAAAAAAGCTTCTTTCTGAAGCGAAAGAAGCTTTTGAAACCGTCGGAATCAGAACTTGCGTCCGGCTCCGCCGCCGCGGGAACTGCCGCCGCCAAAGCCGCCACCGAATCCGCCGCCAAAGCCACGTCCGGAGCCGCCGCTGCGGGGGGTACGTCCGCCGGTGAAGCCGCCACGGGGTCCCCGACTGGGTCCGCCAAAGCCGCCGGGACCTCC
Organism: Clostridia bacterium; assembly: GCA_017460325.1. Lineage (GTDB taxonomy): Bacteria > Bacillota > Clostridia > Christensenellales > Aristaeellaceae > Ventricola. Next base: position 5,128 of record JAFUBF010000455.1, read on the forward strand.
GAATCCGCCACGCGGCGGACGCGGCGGACGCCGGTTATTGAACATTCCGCCCAGGAACAGCCATCTGAGGCAGCCGCCACGGGCGGTACCGATACTGTTGAAGATGACACTGGCAATGATATACAGTACGATTAACGTGATGACGATACCGAACAATCCGAATCCCTCCTCATCATCCCCCTGTGACGCCCTCCGGGTGGAACCGGAACTGCTGCTGGCCGTTGTTCCGGAGGAAAGCTGCAGCGTCTTTCCGCGGGCATCTGCCAGATAGTTGCAGACATCCTGATAAAGACTCACCATTCCCTCGCCGTACTTGCCATCGGCAAAATACATAATGTTGTCATCCAGCAGGCTGCCTGCGACCCCGGCGGTCAGGACGCGGTCCACACCGCTGCCCGTTCCGACAAACACTTCCCTGTCCCCTGTGGACAGGAGAACCACGACGCCGTTGTTCCCCGCGCTGGAACCGATCCCCCACTTTTTGATGAGGTCCGTGGCATAGTCCTCCACGCTCATTCCGTCCAGGAAATCCACAACTACCGCAATCGCCTGATCGCCGGTTGCCTTGTCCAGTGCCTGCCCGTATTCCGAGATCGTATCCTGCTGTCTTGTGCTCAGCACATTTCCGTCATAGTCATATGAATAGGCAAAGCTTGTGGGCTTCGCCTTGACGGCTGCCGACGCGGTCCCCAGGAGCATGCAGGCAATGATCAGCAAAACACCTGCCAGTTTTACAATCTTTTTCAAGAGAGCACCTCCCCATTCCTCTGACTGTCTTTCTCTTTCGGATCTCCCTGCGCATCCGCCGGGTCAATTCCTGCCCGGTTGCCGGTTGGCGCTGTCGGTTCCCCCGGTCCCTCTTCTTCATCCGTCTCTTCCTCACCCGAGATCCGGACATAAAATCCGGAAATCTGATGCGAAATGATGTGCACCATGAGAAACACCAGTGCAATCAGGATGAGCACGAGAACAACCAGCATGCCAAGCCCCTGCGGGCTTCCGGTCAGGACGTCCCTGAGCCGGCCGACATCACCGGCCTCCCAGCCGGAGAAAATACTCATTCCAGTCCCTCGTAACGGTCCGGCCTGGGCAGCAGGAACGCGGTCGGGAGCTTTTCATACAGCGCAATCGCCTTATTGGCTTTCTCGTTGAACGCTCTTCCTTCCTGGCGCAGGAAACTTCCCTGCTCCGTGAAGGAATCGATTGCCCTGGTCAGCACCCGCTGATTCTCCGTATCCAGTCCCTGCTTTGCCTCTGCCGTCATTTCACTGACCGCCGCGGTCAGGTCCTGGTCCGCCCGGCTCAGATCCCGGGCCGTTTTGGCCGACCTGAATTCCTTCACCGCACTGTCCACCGCCTGATACAGGCTCTCGTCCAGTGAAGCCCGCCGGGCCACGGTTTCCGCATTCTGCGCCGCCGATGCCCGGTCCTCTACAATGGAGCTGACATTCCCTGTCTTAAGAAAGGATGCGGGGGTCACGTTCTGCAGGGCCCTCATGTTTCCGACAAACAGTGATACGACCAGAAGCAGTACCATGATGACCACACCGGGTGCCACAGGAAGTGTCTTCTTCACCTTGTCTGTATTTCCCGCTTTCCTTCCGTTTCCTGCTCCGGACTGCTTTTCCTGAGGCTTTTGCTGCATGGTTGCCTGAGCCATTTCTGTCCCTCCCTGTCAATTAACCGGCATTTCCGCCCACTGCCTGGCGGGCCTTTTTCTGTTCATCCAGAGAACGTTCGATTTCATCCAGCTCATTCAGAAGGGTCTGCGCTGTCTGCTCCGCCCGCTCCCGTTCGATTTCACGCATATTTTTCTCGACCGCATCCTTCTGCCGTCCGATCTCATCCATATTCCCGCGGATGCCGCGTTCCGCTTCGCTTTCGCCCCGCCGCTGGGCCTGCAGGGACTCATTGGCCCTCGCCAGCCCCAGCGCCGTTGCCATCTGCGCTTTCCACAGGGGGATTGTGACCCCCAAAGTGGTCTGCAGCCGTTCGCATGTCAGCTTGTCATTTTCCTGAATCAGCCGGATCTGTGCCGCCAGCTGGGTAGAGGCCACCCTGGTCAGCCGCAGGTCCTGCACCCGGCGCTCCATCGCCGCAATCCCGGTGGGACTGGCCCCGGAAGCCTTGCCCTGGGCAATGATCTCCTCCCCCATCACGATGAGGGAACAGATTTCCCTGTACAGCGCCTCATTGCGGGTATACAGGCGCTCCAGCAGCGCACTGTCCCGCATCAGGGCCACTTTCCGGTCCAGGAGATCATTGGCGCATCCGTTGATTTTCGGTTCCGCCTCCCGGTACGTTTCAAGCATTTCCGACAGGGGCGTCTGCACTTTCAGCAGTTTGCGGAGCAGGCCTTTGGCCTCCTTCTCAAAGGAGCAGTTGCGAATCTGTTCCGCCAGCGTTTTCATCAGCCCGTCCAGCGGTTCAATGTCCGTCCCGAGCATCTGTCGCAGAGCCACATCCGTGAAACTGGTCATTTCCTTCTGTGTTCTGGCACCGAAACCCAGGATCGCCGCATTGTCCGACAGGCTGAACCTGGCGGCATTCTGCTCAATGCGTGTCTGCATTTCCGGGTCCAGCTGACTTTTCACCGGCTCCAGTCCCTGCTCCGGAATCAGGGCAAACTGATCAAATTCTCCCATTACGATTTCCTCTCAAACAGGCTGGCAAACGGATCCTCTTCCGTTTTTTCGACGGTTGCCGTCTCTGTCTGCTCCGGCTGCGCCATCAGGCCATCTCCCTTGAGCATGTCCGACAGCACATCCATCTCGCTCTCGAGATTGATGAAACGATAGTTGTTCAGCGCCTCCAGCTGCCTGTGCAGGGCATCCTGCACCTGGGAAACCGCCTCGCTGATCCGTCCCGCAATCTGCAGGTTCCGGCCGGAGGTGACATCGCCCTCAAGGCCCGCCCGCACATCCAGCAGTTTCTTGGTGGTCGGCAGATAGTAACGCAGGAAGGTTCTGAGGGATCCCAGCATATCCGGCTGCTCCTCAAGACGCGCCAGAATCTCCCGGCCCGTTTTCTCGATATCCTCAATCTGCGCCGACAGCTTCGCATCCGCTATGGCCTCATTGGCGGCATGAATGTCCTCAAGCTGACCGCGGGCCTCCGTAATCAGGGCATCCACCTCCGCATTGCCGGACTTCGGCGCTGCCTCAACCTCCACCACCTGGTCCGGGAACAGCCGTTTGCCTGCCAGAAAACCGACCACGCCCAGTCCCGCCGCCAGAATATAGCTCGGCACGGATCCGATGCCAAAGACCAGCGCGAAGACAAACACGGCCGCGCCGGCAATTACAAAAGGCATTCCCGACTTAATGATTTTCGTTTCCATCTGTTCTTTCTCCTGTCTGTCCCGAACCGGCCGGTCCTCAGTCCGATTCCTGACGATAATATCCCTTTACCCGCACCTCGGCAGGTTCCACGCCGTACCCGCCCCACTGTGCCACAATCTGGGGGTTGATCATGAAGCGAAGCTCCAGCTGATTTCCGCCGCTGATCCCGATATTGTCCAGACTCTGTCCATCCGCATACAGAAGGGAACCACCGTCGGTATAAAGGCCGAACGTCACCTGCGGATTCCACGCGGTTTCCGCCTCGTCATTGGCCAGTGTGCAGGCCATGATGTACCCGCCGGTTTCCATCCTTTCAATATGCATCTCCGCGCGGAGCATGTTGTTTTCCACGCTCACCGGTACATCCATGGCGTTCATCTCAAAGGAAACCCCGGTAATGGAGGGCACCTCCAGATTCCCATCCTCATCCGGATAGAACGTCACGGTTTCAAACACATATCCGTCGCCGCCCGGATCCAGGAAATACGGCCAGATACGGCTGACACTTTCCTCCGCAATGACTTCCCCGCCGTTGGTCAGGCGAAGAAGCCCGTGCTCCAGTCCGGCCAGGCGGTCCGAATCGTTGTGAACCTGCGCACAGCAGACGATCCGGCACTCCTCCTCCGCCACCAGAATGTTGCAGGAGGTCTGAACCACATTCAGATCCGCCGCAGCAACCCCGGTCAGCACCGTGAGAAGGCACAGACAAATAACCAGAAATACTGATCTCATTCGTTCGGTCACCTACTCGGACAGAATGCGCCGTACACCGCTTTCATCCACTACCGATACCGGATCTGACAGACTGCCGACGCTCAGTTCCTCGCCCGCCCTCAGGCCGAGCATTTCCCGGACCTTTTCCAGCGTCGCCACCTGATAGGTATTCTGGATGTACAGATCGTAATCGGTCACCACGATCTCCGTGATCCCGACCCGCCTGAGCACATCCAGGGCGTGCTGGTCCAGCTGCAGCAGCGCATTCCCGACATTCGTGTACTGACGCAGCACCAGACGCACCCCGTCATCCTTTGTCCTTGTCAGGTTCTCCTGGAAGGAAATACCGTTCCCGCTGCGCTCAAAGAGCTGCAGGTTGATCATGATCCCGTCAAGCCTGACCTGATACACCCAGTTATCCGTGGCGGAAATGCCCCGGTAAAACCGCTTTTTGGGGAACGCCCCCTCCTTTCCGCCGGAGCGGACGGATTCCGTTGATTCCTCCTGCAGAGAATAGGGGGCCGTGGTTCCGGCCAGTGCCGTGCCGGCCAGCAGCACGCAGATCATGAGCACGGCAAACAGTGCACTGATTTTTCTCATTTTTCAAGTCACTCCTTCTCTCTGCCCTCTCAGTCGGTGGTCGTCCTCGGCGTCACACCGATCCAGTAAACCGGCGCAACGGCTTTATACGTATCCGTATACCTCAGTTCCCGTGAAATCTGGAGGCCGTTGCTGTCCATCGTCACCAGATAGACATCCACGATATACCCCTTTTCACCTTTGGAAATCACCTGTGTCTGATTGTCATACACCACATACTGCGCCGTCCTGTCCGGTCTGTATGTCGGTTCCGGCAGCGGGATCTCCTCTCTCACCTGGGATTCAAGCTTATAGGAATACCCGTTGGGGTCCGGGCGGCCGTAGATCGTAAAGGACGTATACCAGTAGTTCTTCTTCTTGTAATACTGCGTCTCAATAAAGATGTCCGCATTGGTCGAATTCCTGAAAATGAAGTCAAGCCGGTCATCCGAAACCGTGGCATCCTGTCCCATGGGAACATAGTTGGACGCCAGGGAGTGCTGGGTGCGGCGGATCACCTCAAGCCCGGCATTCACCACGGCGTTGTACAGCGTCGAGGAAACCTGGCAGATGCCGCCGCCGATGCCCATGACGTATTCGCCGTAGGCAATCTCCGGTGCCTCCACAAACCCGTTCTGTTCATTCCGCTTGCCGGTTACCTTGTTAAAGGAAACCTGTTCCCCGGCATGGACGATCAGATGGTTAAATTTCATCGTTCCGATTTCAATATTGGTAAAGCGGCCCTCATGAGAGGTGGCGCCGATGGCCGTCTCATAGGTCGACAGTTTGACGATGGACCCTTCCAGCGCCTTTCTCGTCACTCTTGCCTCCACCTGGACAGGCGTCAGTTCCACTACCCCTGACTCCAGGCGGTCCACCATGCCGACGATCCGCTCGTTCAGACCCGTAATGTCCAGTGTCTGTCCGGGCTCATCATCCGTATACGAATACGGAGGCCATTTGGTCGGATCATCCACACGGGTGGCATTGACGGCCGGCCGGTCAACCTCATCCTTGATCTGCGAGAGAATCGTATTCACCTTGGAGAGGTCATAGGTCATGGTGGAATACCGGCGTACCTCGTTTTCCTGCAGTGCCCGGATCTGTTCATAGCAGGTGGCCGCGTTTCCGATATGCCCGATGGACCACAGCTGATCCAGCTGATCTGCTACGCTGTATTTCATCTGCAGATCATCCTTGGTAATGTCCCAGGTCCTCCCGTCCACCGTTCTGAGCGTGATTTTGAACTTGGACAGCAGTGCGTTGACCTGCTCGTTCACCACCTGGTCCGCCTGATCCAGGGTCATCCCCTCCAGCGGAATGTTGTTCATATAGATGTTCTCATAGAACACATCCCGCCCCCGGTCCAGTGTATCCCGGATATCCTTGAGTTCGATCAGCTTCCGGACGCCCAGAACACCTCCCAGAACCAGGATCAGCAATACTGCGGCCAGTGCCACCAGCTTTCCGATCCTGCCGGCGTCCGGGACCTTCCCCTTTCTCCGTTTCTTTCCCGCTGGCCTGCGGGAAACCTTCTTTCCCCCGGTCTTTGGACCGGTCCCCCCGTCCATGGGCCGCGTCTGTATCTGTTCTTCCTCGGGAACCGGTTCTACCACGGCCCCGCCCGGTTCCTCAGCCGGGGAGCTTTCGTGGGGAATTCCCCCGCCCGCTCTGTCCTCCGGCCTGCTTTCGGCCTCCGGCATCTGCACCGGCGTCTCCGGAATCGCCTTCACCTCCGGCTCCGGTTTCCGTTCCGGTTTCCTTCCCCGCCTTGAGGCTGCCCCGTTCGTATTTTCAGCCGAGACCATCCAGTCCGGCTGCTGTTCATCGCTTCCGACAACAATACGCACCGGTTCCGGCTGCACCGCCGGCTCTTCCGGCCTTCGCCGCCGCCTGCGCCTTACCTGGTTTTCCTCCTGCATGATCCCGCCTCCTTTCCGGCACCTTCCTCCGGCACCGGGTACCGAAGCGCTTCTGTGCTCAAACCGGACTGCCCGCCGCGATGCGGCAGAGCCCTTTCTTTATCCGCAGCAAGGCGGTCCTGCCCTGCCGCTTTCTGATTTCTTCCATCCGATAAGCGGATGCTGTACCCGCCCGGCTGAGCCGGGCAGAAATCTTTCTTTTCCATATTCATACAGGCTATATCTTACATCATTTACCCCCTGATGACAAGATTTGATTTTTCCGGTTTTCCGTCCGGGGAGGCAGTTGTTGTCTATATTGCATAGAATTTGAACAATTATTTTGTAATCAAGTTTCCCTTGACTTTATCCTTGTTCAGGCTTATAATGCACACGTTCGGGCACGCGGTAGTGCTGGAATTGGCAGACAGGCACGTTTGAGGGGCGTGTGTTTATGACGTATGGGTTCAAGTCCCATCTACCGCACTTTAAAAAGGGGTGTAGCAATTACTGTAATTCTTGCTACACCCCTTTATTTTAGCCTCTTCGGAAGCGTTCAGAAATAACGTGCATTTTATGTGCACAAGGCACAAAAGGTATCGTGCCCCCCTTCGGGATTTTTGATTCCCTTTGACTTTCGCCTGGTTTGTCTACTGGATTACCGTAGAGAATCTCTTTCAAACAGGGTTCAAATTGGGTATTCTACTCACCGTAATCTGAATCTGCACCTAGTGTTGTACCGTCGCAATGTCTTGTATATTATTGAAAAGACCGTTGCATTGGCATCGGTCTTTTTTGTGTGTAACAGACACATATTTCAGCTCTAATTTGACCGGTTCAGGCCCGGGATGCCCTTTGCTCACACATCCAGGGCCGCATACATGACAGTTCGTTTTCCTGCGTGAATCGCTTTTCAGACAGCTTCCCTTACCTCGCTCCCTGTGGTGTTGAACCGCCGAAACTCAGGAATTGCTTCTCATCCCGTCTTCCGTAAGGACTCATCTGATCTCAGCAACACCGGTCACCTTCACGGGACATGGTCATATCCGGGGGCAATGTGAATCTGCACCGGATCTCACGCCCGCGTAACCTTCTCAAAGTCAGCCTTGGGGTGCTTGCATATCGGACAGATGAAATCGTCCGGAAGTTCTTCCCCCACCCACTCATATCCGCAGATCAGGCATCTCCAGATGGTCTCGCCTTTAGGGGTTGTCCCGACCGCTTCCGGCTTCGGCTTTATACTGTTCTGGTAGTATTCGTATGTGCAGGACGAGGTATCTGAGAGCACCGTCATGAAGGTGGGTTCGCAGATAAAGAGCGTATGCGACCCGAGGTCAACCTCCTGTTCCACCTTAAGCGAGAAATACGCATTGGTTCCCCTGGTAATGAACGGCACTCCGTTTTCTGCCAGCTCATAGCTGTCCCTGGAGAAAGAAGCACCAAATTTGTCCACGTCACGTCCTGACTGGAAACCAAAGTGCCTGAACAGTTCAAATCCCGCATCCCGGCTGAGCACAGAGATGTTGCATACGCCGGTATCTTTGATCATGTCATGGGTAAGATTCGCCTTGTTTACCGCAACGGATATCCGGTTCGGCTCAGATGCAACCTGGATGGCCGTGTTGATTATACAGCCGTTCTTCCTGTCACCCCTGGCCGCTGTACATACGAATAATCCGTAAGACAGTTTGTACATTGCCTTCGTATTCATTTTCGCCTTCATGTAATTCTCCCTCCTCGGTGTTTGCTTTTCCTGCGACATACCACCGGCATTTTGCATGGAAAACCGCCTGGTCCTGTATTCCATGATCGGAAGATCCGCCGCCACCAGTTTTTCACCTATCTCTCTGCCGGTTTTCTTTGGCAACTGCGTCTCGACGATACGCTTATCCTGTCGTTCAACGATGATGTTCGCTCTGCTGCCGAGCCATGCAATCACTTTATCGACAGGACGGACTCCCGTAATTTTATTGTAAAACCTGAGTGCGATGATCGCATGTTCCTCATCGACAGGGATAAAAAACGCCAGTATCTGAATTTTGTCTGTGACGTGGTTAAGCCACATATTGGGGAATTTGAATGTAAGGTTCGTGCTCTTTATTGTACTGTCATCTGCCGGCTTTGGCTTTTGTCCGCTGTCCACTTCGTTATCCGCGCTTGTCTGCAGCGTGTTGTCATCCAGCCAGACCACTTTAGGCCCGTTGCAAAGTGTCCTGTTTCCTCTGCCAATGGTGTTGTGGTGAACAAACGGCAGATGCGAAACATCCAGCTGGTTTTCAATCACCCTGGAATAGTCTACATTCCAGTAATCCTCAGCGTGGTCATAGGTGTATGTCGCATCCGTAATGACAGCAAATGTATCCGGCTCATGTGTTGGCTCTTTATCCCCGTACCAGGCAAATATGATCCCGCCAATCTCCCTTGTGGGGTAAGCCTTCAGCCTGAACCTCGAAAAATCCATGTCCGATGCTTTTCCTTCAGAGGGAATGTGCGTGCATCTGCCCTCTGCATCGTATTCGATGCCGTGGAAAGGGCACTTTATGTTCCCGTCTTCTATCCACCCGTTGCAAAGCGACGCCCCTCTGTGAGCACAGAGGCTGCTCAAAAGACCAACCTCCCCGGACTGTTTCCGCATGAATACCAGATCTTCTCCAAAACGCCTTGCCCCCAGGATTTTCCCTGCCTTCAGCCGGTCAGAGGAAAGCACCGCATACCATTGATTTTTAATCATATCTGCCCCATCCTACCATACCTGTGTTCCGTCCTGTGGTAACAAATCAGGCAGTACCCGCCTGCCGGATCCACTCCACTTCCGCCTCAGATCTTATCCGCCAGTTCCTTCTGAAAGATCAGGAGAGTCTGAATCTCCGCCAGTGACTTTTCCCAATCGTCTTCCGATAGATTCCAGCCCGCGCCGACTTTCTGAAAATCAAGTTTCCGAAGCAATCCAATGCAGGCGGCATTGTTCTCATCCGTTTTTGCCTGAGCGCCCTCAAGTCCCAGCTTTACAGCAGTCTGCATCAGCTGTTTTATCACCGCTGTTCCGTATCCCTGGCGCCAGTATTCCGGAAACAGCATTACTCCGATATCGCCATCTTTTTCGTCCAGGCTGCATTCCCCGATGACATTTCCATCCAGCAGGATCATGTATTCATGACACGTCTCGAGTAAATTCTCCGCCCAGGCCATCATGAGATCCCTGTCCCTGATCAGGTTTGGTGTGTATTTCGTCACTTCCGGATGCCGTGCAATCCTCAGTAAATCGTCTACGCCGTCCATGGTAAACGGACGAACCGTCAGCTTTTCCATCCCTTTTCCTCCACCTTTCCCGGAACACTTCATACATGGCGGGTTATTCTTTCCGTCCGTACCACATTCCTGCCTGTTATCCCGTGCATTCAAGCCCTACGCCTCCGAAAGTCAAGTACTCTCGTACCTCCTGCGTGGCATTCAACATAACGCAATTTTGGTGACCATTTCGTTCAACAGGCTTGACTTGGGTTATGATACCCAAGTGGCTACCCAAGATGAAGAGAAGACAGCATTTACTGACCAGAGAATTATTGTGTTCTGCAACGAACCCAAATCGGGTAGGTGGCCCCATCTCAAGTGAGATGGGGTTGCCCTCCCACACCGCTCGTGCGTACGGATCGCGTACACGGCGGTTCGGTCTTTGTTCGGAATTGGCTCCGTGAGCGTCTATTGTTATCTGACCAGAGTACA
>JAFUBF010000034.1 GCA_017460325.1 Clostridia bacterium
AGGTACTTGCCACAACCATGAGGAGAAAACGTATGATTTCCTGTATCATGCCTGCTCCTTTCCCGCCGCCCAGGCAATTCCGGATAAGACGAAAAAAACTATGGGCAAAGAAACGCCGTTCCCCCAGAGTTTGTACTCGGCAGCATCGGTGTACGGGCTTGCCAGCCATCTCCTGATCTGCTTTTCCGTTTTCGGTTTACCTTCAGGATTCGTCAGCTTTCGCCATGTCTCCCAGACCTCTGTCCAGAAAGCGATCTGCTCATCCGTCGGTTCCGGAATTGCGAGGTCATCACACCACCAGTCCGGAAATCCCTGGAGCCTTGCGCATTCCACCGGTGTCAGTCTTCGGACGATGTACATCGGTTCATCGTTTGGTGTATCATTCACGCAGGGCGGATCCTTGTAATCCGATGCCACCAGTGTGCTTGCCTGTTCCCTGACAGCGTTGGTATGATAGGAATTTTTGCTCGTGGAGTAATGAGCATCCTCCGTAGGAGTGACAACCGCATGGCGGTCTACCGTGTTCAGGGTAAAACTGACATCCTCATTGATGCCATCTCCCTGCGGGCCGTTTTTCTCTTCCCGGCCGATCATGCTTCCCTGCAGGACGAAGGTCTGCTGTTTCATTCCCGGCTGGGCCTGCAGTGCACCGCTCCTGCCTTCCAGATCCCGGACTTCATCACGCTGATTCTGAGTGAAAGCCATCGGTTCATTTTCTTCCGGAACGGGGGCCACGATGCAGATACCACCCTGGTTGCAGGTCGGGTTACCTCCGCTCTGGTCAAGTGTTCTGCTGGTTTCTGCTTCGTAAAAACCACTGTGCGGATTATCTGACAGCATGGAATGGGATCTTTTGCTGCATACGCCATACGCCCTTGGTTTTGCCACAACATGAGGTTCCCTGGTTAGAAGCGTCGGTGATTTTTCCTCAGCAACGGTGAAATTGAAATTCGCTTTTTCCCCGCTTGCATACGCTTCTTTGGAAATCCCGAAGGAAGGATGGGGCTCCGCTACAAGAGGCACATTCCCACCGCCTGTCCCCATCCTCTCTGTAAGCGTCTGACACTGTCCATCCTTACGGATCTTTATCCGTCCGTCAGTCGGATGGTTTTCCACCGCCATAGCCGCCGGAACAACGCCAGCACGTAGTGTGGGACTCTTCTCTTCCTCGTAGCCGATGGACCGTGACTGAGCAGAATGCTCTGTACTGAACCCGGCGCTCTGCAGTACCGCCGGATGATTTCCATGATCCTGGGCAATCAGTGTGCCGGTGGATTCCTCCGTTACGGTAATCCCGCTGCGCCCCTGAGGATTCAGACAGTATCGTCCGTCTCCACTTCCAGGGTCAGTCCTCCGGCCTGTCTCTCCAGTGCCGTCTTCAACACGGCAGGCAGTTCTTTGCCACGAGCGGAAGCTCTCCGCAGAATACCCAGACAGGCCGTCGGACTTAAATAATATTTCTCCGGCACTTCCGCCAGCAAAATCTGCGACAAGATAGATACGGGCGCGTCGTTGGGGGACGCCCCAGTATTGAGCATCGAGAACTCGGTAAGCCAGGCTCCATCCGTCTCCCAGATATACGTCCGCTTTTGGCCATCTGTGATCCGCAGGCGAAGGCACCTCGACCCCTTCTTCTTTAACTCC
>JAFUBF010000001.1 GCA_017460325.1 Clostridia bacterium
GCTGTTTTCTCATCCACGTCAACAATTCTACACGGAAATTATTGTCATACTATGCGATAAATAGCGCGGTATTACTTGAGTTTAGAAGATATCCGAGTACACAATCTATTATTTACGTAGAAATGTATTCAAAAATCAGAATTGGCAGTAGGGAGGAATACCGGAAGACCTTCTCATCCATGCTGCAGCTGCTTCTGTACTTGTGCAGTGAGGAGCCGGATATGCCGCAGATCGAGCATCCGCAGAAACGGCGGACATTCAGCGGCGGGGTGAGAAGCCCCAAGGAACCGCAGGTATGGAATGTCGGTGTGCGCGTGTCCAATGCCATCCGGAATTACAAAAATCATGAGCGCTCTGCTGAGAAGGAGTTGTCTTCTGTGCAGGGCGCTCATTCCAGTCCACGGCCTCATGTGCGGGCAGCGCACTGGCATACCTTCTGGGTTGGCCCCAGGAGCGCAAAGTTTCCGGACAGGAAGCCCATCATCCGGTGGCTTCCACCCATTCCGATTGGGATGGATTGGAGGAGAGAGCTTCCCACCAACATCCATATGGTTCTGGAAAGCTGATCCCTGAGCAAAAACAAAAAACAAGCCCTCAGTCCGGCTCATAAGAACCAGACTGCGGGCATGCAGTGTGTTTATCCTTCAATCAAAATCTGTTTCTTTTCAGGAACCTTCGGGGCTTCCTTCTTAGGAATCATCAGGCTCAGTACACCATTCTCGAACTTGGCTTTTATGTCATCTTCAGTAATGCTCTCACCCACATAGAAGCTGCGCTGCATGGTGCCGACATAACGCTCCTGACGAAGCATCTTACCCTTGTTCTCCTTGTTCAAACTCTTCTCGGTGGAGATGGTCAGGTAACCGTTGTTCAGATCCAGTTTGATTTCATCCTTGTGGAAGCCAGGCAGATCCACATCCACCTCATAGCCTTCATCTGTTTCCTTCACATCGGTTTTCATCAGGCGGCTGGCATTCTTGCCATAGAGCACATGCTCCGGACGCCCAAACCCACGGAAGAAGTCACGGTCAAAGTCATCAAAGACGTCAAACAGGTTTTCACCAAACACGGTAGGAAGATAAGTACTCATAATGCAAACCTCCAATTCATTGGCCTTGTACGCTTGGTTCATTGCCACGCTTGCAGGGTCGCATTCATTCCATCTTGTTCGGGCTCTCTCTCGATCCCCCTCCCTTGATGGTGCCTATATTATATATCTAAGGTCAAAGAAAGTCAATAATTTAGGAAAGGTTTTTCTACATATTTTTCTCGTTTTCCGTGCATTTCACGTAGTATGGACTCTGTTTTGAATTATTTCTGTGGATTTCATTGAAATACTTCGTTTTTCTTGCACAGAACATCAACGAAAAAGGGGAACCCACTAGAAAAGCAGGTTCCCCAAACATTTACTCACTGGTGATCTCGCAGTATTCCCCGGAAACCCTTGCATTATTCACATGTAATCTCGTTGCATTCTCCGGAAGTTCATCCGTACTAGCTAACGCCATTGAAGGCGGTAGAAGCGTAATATTGATCTGTGCGGTACATAAATTATCTTTTATAGGCACTGATGTACGCATCCAGGATTCGCTGCAGTGTCTGCTCAATCTCCATACGCTCGTTCGTCAGGCACCACTCGAACACGCAGCCTTTGACAATCGTACAAACATCCATCGCAATCAGGTGGGGATCAACAGAAGCAGACAGATACCCTTGTTCAGCACTGGTTTTGAGTTCCTTCTCGGAGCGGGCCATCACAGTCCCTTCTGCGAATTGACCGATCGTCTCGTCCAGGTAAGCGGACAGCGCCTGGTTGTCCGTTGTATAAAACCGCTTCATGAAATCCTTTCCCAGCGTCTGATAGCGGCGGATCAGGTGCATATAAAGCTCAGCCTGTCTGCCCGCCACATCGCTAACTGGCGTTTGAAGCTCAAAGGCGTCAAAGGACTCTTCCCGGACGAAGGCCATCATCAGGTCATTCTTGTCAACAAAATAGTGATAGAAAGTGCCGGTGGAAACATCGGCCTTTTCTATGACCTTTCGTACTGTGACTGCGTCCGCACCGATCTCTTCTATCAGCGCAATGGTTGCTTTCAGGATCGCGTCCTTGCACTCGCGGTTTGCATCATTCTTTCCTGGCCTGCCGATCTTCTTCATGGTCGCCTCCAAAATAAAACATGTTCTAATCCCTTGACATCATATCACAAAAGGTGTAGAATTGCAAATGGAACGTGTTCTATTAAAGAGGAGGAATGAACATGAAGATCACGTACTGGTCAGATTACGCTTGCCCGTATTGCTATATTGGGGAAACCTACCTGAAGCAGGCCATTGAACATATGGGGATCGGGGATCAGGTGGAAGTGGAGATGAAGGCTTTCGAGCTTGATCCGGACGCCAGCAAGGAATATACAGGTGCCACCGTGGATCGCTTTGCGAAAAAGTATGGGCTCTCCATCCAGGGAGCCCAGGCGAAAATTGATGGCATTTCCAAGATGGGTCAGGATGCCGGGCTGGATTTCCGTTATGCGGAAACTCGCTACACCAATACTTTTGACGCGCACCGCCTGACCAAGCTGGCGCAGAAGAAGGATCAGGCACTGGCAGACCGTCTTTCAGAACGGCTCTATAAGGCCTATTTTTCGGAAGGCTTAGAGTTGTCCGGGTTAACCCAAAATTCAAAAAGCCGGGAGATTCGTCGAAATTCGAATATTCTCGAGATAACCGGAATTGTTCAAAACAACCGGGAAATGTCGATTTGGGATTGAGCACGAGATAACCCAAAGTCAGAGATTCGTCGAAAATCAAAGGAGCTACGAGATAACCCAAAGTCAGAGATTCGTCGAAAATCGGGTACTCTACGAGATAACCGGAAAATAGATTCGTCGATTTGAATCGACGAATCTACCAAAATTATATAATAATTTACAAACAATATTGTGCAATTTGTTCAGCACTGTTCCGCGTTGTGAAGCGAAGCAAGTACTGCACAACCATTCGTTACAGCCGCCAGCATGATTCTCAGTTGTAGGGAATCCAGATAAATCTGCCATGATAAGGCTTGTTCCCAAAGCACCAGGGACATTTCTGCCCATAGGAACGGTTTTTAATCATGGCCATCCATCGGTGATTCTGGTCTTTACGGCAGACCCACCAAACCTGCTCGCGGGATGCAAACCTGAAGTTTTCCGGTTTAAAAGGTGCATTCCGTTCATAATCCCATTCTTCAACCAGATGCGGACAGCGGGCTGCCAGGTTATGTGATTCTTCAGTATCAGTTTTCATTTTCAAAGATCCTTTCTGTTCCTACAATGGCGAATACCTGCTGAATTACGCATTGTTACGGACGTAATCAGCGAGGTTTCGGATGTTGTTTCCAGTATCTGCCTGCTTTTGTTCAGATATTGCAGTGCCGGGTACGGGCTCCGGCTTCGGCCCTTCAATCAGTGCCTTCATGGCTTCTTTTGTGAGCACTTTGCCCGTATATTCTTCATCGCTGTTGCAGGATGACCCGTACAGGAAATGAGCAATATCCTGGTGCACATAATCGCGGAAAAATGTTCTGTATGAACTGACCAGTGCTTTGTACGGCGGGATGTCAGCGCCAGCTTCCGGTTTCGACTTCAGCAGAGTGATTTCCTGTGTGAGCCCGTCAATGGTACGGTCTTTTTCAATGACAGCTCTTTGCAGACGGCTTATTTCCTCAGCGTTATTCCGACATCTGGTATCCAGTTCCTGTATGAGTTTAACAGATTCACTGTAATCACGCGCAACTTTGGATATCGTTTGCATGCTCATACATTTGTAGGTTCTGAGTGGCGGCATGCCTGGAAGGGTGACTGCTCCGCTTTTGAGCCTGGAGATGTAATCCCTGACCTCCGGATTTCTGGAAAAATCTCGGTCATGCACATCCGCATTCATGGCAGTGCGGGTATATTCTGCCAGTGCGGTGTAACCGAGTTTTGCCGGATTTCCCAGCGCTTCTTTGGCCCAGTACTCCTCAATGAACGGCTTGAGTTGTTCAAAAGTGAAATTACGCGGTTTGGTTTTCATCGGAGTTCATTCCTTCCAGAATGAGAAAATTCAGGATAGAACTGCGCAGACGATTAACGGTCTGCTCAATCACCTCTTTTTTCCCAATGCCTTTTCTCAGTAATTCCATGGAATCCATCAGGAAGGCAAACTCTTCCTTCATATCCTCGCGCAGGCGTGCTTTCAGATCAATTAACACATGCTCGTTATCAGGGTGAAAATGACAGC
This sequence comes from Clostridia bacterium, assembly GCA_017460325.1. GTDB lineage: Bacteria > Bacillota > Clostridia > Christensenellales > Aristaeellaceae > Ventricola. The sequence continues at coordinate 4,261 of JAFUBF010000001.1, forward strand.
ATACTTTGCAGTCACCGGGGCCTCTTTCGAGACTCCAGCTTTTGCAGCATTCAAGCGGATCCAGTGCTTCCACAGACTGGTAGTCACAATAGCCGTCTTCCAACCGGAACATGGTTCCGGCAGGAACAGGTGTCAGAGCCTTTCCCTGCGGTGTGAGAGAAGCAGCGGTATTCCCGTAAAGGAAGCGAATGACCTGACAGTCCGAAAGCGTTTCCATATTGGCGTAATAGCCCATGCTCGTCATAATGCTGGCATGGTCGGCCAGTGCTTTACAGATGGAAGGTGTGTCACCGGAAAGGATCAGCGACATCAGAGCGAGGTGCCGCGTATCCCCCAGACAGATGTGTTCGGTAATCTCCCATTTGTCCAGCAACTCCCTGAGCAGGAAAGCAAGATATGGATATGACACATACCGACTGTTGCCCTCCGGGACAAACAGTGTGTCAATTGCAGGCTGGCGCCTCGCGACTGTCTGCTCAAGATACCAGCGAATTTCAGACGCAAGGCTGTCAGAAATCGGATAAGAGAAGCGCTCATAATCCTCTTCAATCGTATAACCAACCTTTCGGGAACCCTTCTTAAGACGGGTCCTGCGGACTGTCAGAAACACTCTGTCGTCAATAACAGAAAGGCAGTTCCTGGGTGTCAGGAGAAATTCCGTGACCCGCAGAGGAAGGATTGTCGTCAGAATCCACCACAGCCTGACAGGAAAGAACCGGATTTTTTCATCTGCATCTGCCGTTTTCCAGAAAGCAGACAGGGATTCCTCAAAATGAACATAGGCTGAGAATGGAGCCAGTTTGCGGCTCTGAACCGCAATCCGGGAACGGGGACTGTCCAGACTTTCGGTGAATTCCTCTTTTTCGGGTGTTTTTCCGGGCAGGAACGAAACAAAATTCGTCACCATGGGATAATACTCCTGAGCAATCTGGAGCGTCTTCAGAGGCTGTTCAATGAGTCCTGACAGCACGTGAACATATTGGACGAGTGTGCGCAGAACGAATCGCCCCATATTCAGCAGGATGAAGATCTTGACGGAATTTACGAAATCCTCGTACGGGCATCCGGCCCACGAAACGGCATACTGCATATACAACTGTCTGTTCATGGTAAAGTCCAGCGTGATATTGTTTCTTTCATCAGTGGCCTGCCATTTGCAGTCCGACATCTCACAGTTGACCAGAACACCCTTCTTTTTGTATTGGCTGAAAATCCGTCCGGCTTCAACCAGTGCATCAACGTCAAGAGAATTGTATTCGGTTACGCTTTCAAAGCCGTTATACGCACAGGCGCTTTGCATTTGTAATCCTCCTTTTAATCATATCCGACAGGGCGTCGGCAACTTCTTCAGCGACATAAAATGTTGAGAGGTTCTCCAGAATTCCTGTCAGTGACGGTATAATCACGGATTCGTTAATTGCTCTGAGCCGCATAACCTCTACCGGACCGGAGTCCGCAATCTGTTTCGTGTTGTACTCATACGCATTGAGCAGAATATGGATGCCGGTCCGGGTCCAGAGTTCACAACCGCATCCCATGCATGAGGTACGCTGTGGGTCGGCACACGGCAGATCTGCAGCAGAACGTATACAACAGCAGCTGTTGTCTCTGCCCGGTGCCATTCCATCTGAAATGCGTTTCAGCATGCTCAGCAGCTTTTCCCGGGAAAAGCCATCCCGGAAGATCTCCGTCAGATTTTCGTAAACACGCTGTTTCATCGTGAGAACGGCACCTGCGACATGTTCAATCTGAACCGGTGTCAGACCAATTTCATTCAGGACAGTGGTCTGTGAATGGACGTCCAGCAGATTCCAGTCATTCGAAACGGCACTCAGCAAAAGCGTGGGAATAAAACCGAAACAGCCACGCGCAAACATTTCGGCCGCGACCACTTCCGGAGTGAGACCAAGAAAAGCGCCGTCACGAAGATAATCATCTGTTGATTCAGGCATTTCGGCATAGGGAACCTTGTGACTGCGCAGGAGTGCGGCGGTCATGTAACCGCTGATATGGTAATTTCCACAGGTATCTGCCGCGGAAGAGACTCCCTGAAGATAAGCTTTGTTGAGCTGCCTGGTGCGCATAAAGAACTCATCTCCGCAGGCGCTGACAAATTCAGGACCAAAGAACGTCTTCAGCTGAGTACTGGAAACGAAGGGTTTTGAAATCAGTGTTCCACCCTGTTCGCAGAAGGAGGCGGCAAGCGCCAGGATTTTGCCGAAAACTGCCAGACATCCGGTAGAGATGCTGAGTGTTATCGGCGGTATACCTGAATAGCGGCGGGTCTTTTTCGGCACAGGATTCTCCATTTTAATTCGGAAGAGCCAGGAGTCTGCCAGTTCCGTTGCCGATTTGTTGTCAAAAGTACCGTTCAGGATTCTGTCTCTCAATACTGCACCTGTCTCCTGAAGCGTAGGAACAGGCAGTGCGCAAAGATCCGGCAATCTTACTGCACTGACGAAGTGAAGCGCGGTAAGCAGCCAGATTTCGGCATAGCGTGCATTCGAAGCGGCTTTTTTCACGTAGTCACCGTTCTGAATCTGCCGTTCACTCAGTGTCAGCCAGCACATTTTCACGTAGTTTCTGAGGGACACGGCGGTAGTCGGACGCGGATGTATTTCCTGCACGGGGATATACTTCCGCCCTTCCCGGGACATGAAAGTGCAGAAGTCGGTAAGGACGGTGAATGTCTTTTTGGGCAGACAGGTGTCCGCTCCGGAAAGGATCTGACAAATTGTCGGATCCGTCCAGGATGACGCGTCGGTATCAAGAACGGACATAAGGTAATCCAGACAGATCAGGCTGTCACGGGTATCGCCGTGCGCATGATCCGAAGTCAGAAACCGGGCAAAACGCTCATGGGTTTCGGGAAAGGAATCAGCAAAATAGTCTTCGAGCAGCTTGAGTTTCCGGTTTAAGGGAAGGCCGTATGTGGACAGCCAGAGGTCCAGATGTGGGAAGCTTTCAGGGAGTTCCGGCACCGTAATCTCATCCCAGACACCTGTGTGTACGAGTTGAAACCAGTCGTTTGTCTCCATGAAATACAGCAGTTTTCGGTAATTGGAAGGTTTGCCATTGTAAAGTGACTGTAACGCTGCAGCCCTCTTCAGAACAGCGTCACGGAAGTTAACGGTATTCACTGACTGCCTCCGAATTTCATAACAGCGTCCAGAAAGTTGCAGGCAATCTTCTTTGCAGCCCTGTGCAGTTCACCCTTGCCTGCCCAATAGGTCATGGCGCTTTCAATACTTCTGTCACCGCGCCAGAACTTAATCATCTCGGGAGTAAGCCCACGTTCAACCAGTTGGAGCGTGTAGACATGTCTGCCGATATGGGGTGCAAGTCCCCGTTCTTTCACCAGAAGACCGTAATCCGAAAGCGGAGGGTGACACTGCGACAGTTCGGGAACGAAATAGTCCGTCACAAGTTCATTAAACCGCTTTTCGTAATCGTCATAGGTCATCGCCATTCCGTTCCCCGTGACAAACATGGGCGCATACTCAGGCTCGAAAGACTGCTTCTCCAGATAGGCTTTGTGGAATTCATAGGCCCTCTCAAAGGCGGGGACGAAATCCGGGAAGACTTTCTGAATGCGTTCCCGCTTGATTCCGCCGACAGACACATTGTCGCTGCGCATGACGTATTCCATTGACAGATCAAGCTCCGGAATCCTGGATCCCTGACTGTCTGCTGTGTAAATGACAGAAGGGCCGTAAATGCTGGAATCCTGGTGCATATTGCATACTTCGCCGGGGCGAAGACCGGCAAATGCCTGAGCACAGAGACCAAAGGCAATATCCGGTGTATACCGGAATGCGAGACCAAGAAGTATCTCAAAAGCTTCCGTAGAGATGTCACGCAACAGCCCCGGCCGAAGTTTTCCTCCGGTGACATTGAAATTGGGAACTTCAGTGACAACATGCCCTTTTGTCGGGATATACACCCGTTTGGTGACAAGAAGATCCTCCGGGCTGAGTGCCATTTCGTTCCCGTAATGTCTGACCAGCCGGGCCATGGAAAAGGTGTTTACGGCAATGCATTTCTGTACCGTATTCGGCATGCGTAACAAACCATTGGCAGCAGGAGATGAGGCATATTCTGTGAAATACTGTTCCATCATGGGCTTTGTGATCTGAAGCGGTGAACAGATTCCAAAGTCCTTCCGCCTCTCGTAAATGCAGTAGTTCAGCATGGGGGTAAAAAAAGCAGCGTATGTTTTGGCAGAACTTGTAAACGGACTGACCCCGTTTGGGCCCGACGCAAGGTAATCCTGCAGATGGGTTACTTTCCGGATCAATCCGTTCCGGTCTGCAATCATGATGTAGGTAACCTGGACAGCCTGTCCGTTCTTTCCGGCTATCTGTTCACTGTGTGAGACATATCGTCCTGAGAAGTCAGTTGAATCATCCATACCTGCGGTTCTCCTTTCAAAAAATGAACGTCATCTCTTTAAGGGGGAATGTATCCCGGTATCCTGTGTAAAAGTGAAAATACCGGGATACATCGTGCTGTTCCGAATCAGAAAGGCAGATCGTCATAAAGTACGCGTTCCGTTACGTACAGAGGCAGAATAACGTGATCCTCCTCTTTCAGAAACCGTTCGAATTCAAGAAAATCCATGCTCTTGTTAGAACCGTTACAGTCGTCCTTCAGGATAACGATCCAGGGATTGTGACCGGCCCTGACCCAGGCGCGGATAAGTCGCCGCTCATCCCGCGTAGCGTTTGGATGGCATTTCAGATAGCATTCGGCCTCCAGCAAATACAGTTCCTTCTTCATGGATTTGGGAAGAAAACGGAATTCTGTGAAATCCGGGAAAATCTGATTCATGTAAGAGGGAATCACTTCGAGAGAATACCCGTGATACAACAGCTTCCTGACATGACGACGTGCCTTTCGGCTTAACAGATGTCTGGACATGTGCAAAACCTCCTTAATATTACTTTGGCTTTCGGCATCGTATGATTGATATGGGACATGATCTGACAAACCGGTGCAAAGCACCGGGCCCCTCCTGTTACTCAGTTTCAATGGAATAACGGCGTTCGTCCGAGAGGGGAAGGTATTCCCCAAAGTCGAGGGGGTGACCTTCAAGCGGGAAGTCAACTCCGCTTTCAGACAGGAATTTCCCGAGAAATCTCAGCTCCTTCTCCATGCTTTCAATCTCGTCATTCTTCATGTCCAGTTCAAACCTCAAACCGGTCAGTTCATCGTCCTGACCATTGTAAAGTTCGGAAAGATCCTCTAACGCGTAGAGCAGTTCGTTTACCTGGTCGCTGATATGGTCCAGTGCCTTCTCACTGCTGCGTTTCAGTTTTTCAAGTTCGTTCATTCAATATCCTTTCTGTAACTGGTCAGTGCGCTGGAGCAGCCCGGTTTCAGCGGAAAGCGGTTCAAACCAACGGAAAGAACAGATTCCGGGGAACCGGTGCTGTCGTAAGCGACATTTCGTTCCCGGAACCGTCAAATGGGCATAGTCAGTCGTCTGCCTCTGAAGAGGCAGATGCAGATACCCTCTCTGTGGACACAAGAATTGGAAACAGGTTTTTCCGCAATCCGGTTTTTGCAGAAATAAACTGTTTGCCGTCCCATAAAAACACCTCCTCACCGTGCATACATATCGGAATTTTGCCTGCAAAAGCTATTGTACAGGCCCGGAGAGGGAAAAAGCGGGGGGTTTGGTGCTTTATCTGTCTGACAGGGGGTTGTGGAGATTCTTCTGTCCATGGACATAATCATGTAAAGTAACGGAAATGTCTGTAAACGCTCTTTTCCTTTTGTCAAAAGAGCTGCCCGGATTGAAGTATGGGCTGAAAAACTGGTAATGTGTTATCTGGATGAACTTCTCTGACAATGTGCTGAGATTCATTTCTTTACCAAGAAAGATCCCGTTATCCAACAGAACATTTTGGATTCGGCTGAATCTTTGTAAAATTGAGTACAGATTCGTATTTTTCAGCGGGTCAAAGAAAAGCTCATACGACAATTTTGCGTCCACACAGATAGAAACAATATCCGTAACCGGCGTACTCAGATACGGAACAGCAAACGAAGGAATGAGCAGCTGACAGAAGTGGCATTCACGGCTTCGAATCCTTGGGAGTCTCATTACAAGCAAATGCCCACCGGCAAGAATCTTCTTAAATCTTATTCCGTTGAAACCGATACTGCCCTCACCATATTTACTGCCCAGATACAGCTTTTTTCCCGCCTTATCCAGAAACTTAGTGAATGCTATGGTAAGGTCTCCACATAAGTTGTCCAGTAGCTGTTGTTGTTTCTTAGGATCTGTCAACTTACAAATATCAATAAACCGCTTGTTTAAAGTATCACACTGAGCTATAATCATCCTGTTAGTTCCCCCTTTTTGTGGTTGGTGGTGGATTAACACCGGAGCAGTGTGTGTGCGATGCATCTGCTCCTTTTATTTTACCGTTATTCTTCCTGGCTCACATGGTAAGCCATCTTCGGAAGGAATTATACTGGTTATCGTCTGGGTTTACAACACCCCCTCCGCGGGGGCTCTGCCCCCGCACCCCCGGTTTGCTGATGACACTACGGTTTTATATTATACTTATCGACGAATCTCTGTGGGAAAAGTCGGTAGGAAATCGACGAATCTTCTCCATTTTGGACTGACTCGTTTCCGACGAATCTCTCTGTATCCTCTGGAGCAAGATTGAGGGGAAAATCGACTTTTCTCCCCCGGAGAGATTTGGAGATTCGTCGATTTTGAATGTGTCATCGACGAATCTCCTGAAACACAAAAAAGCCCAGTATTTACTCAACTTTCGCACCGAATTATTTAGCCCTGACTACCTATGAAATAAGGGCTTTATGTGTAAATAAGTGCGTCAAAAATAGTGTTC
>JAFUBF010000456.1 GCA_017460325.1 Clostridia bacterium
CTCCTGGAAAGTGGTCGATCCTTTACCAAAACTCGTCAAAATGCTGCGATTTGGTAAAGGATCCTGCCTGTTTTTCCTTATTTCAGGCCAAGTTTTAAGATAATGCAGAAAAGATAGCTTACCAAATCTCGTAAAAATGCCCGGTTTTGGTAAGCTATCTTTCCCGGGAAAAACCGCTGCGATTGCTCAGCATTCTTGTTCAATGTCCCTTTGGCTCTCGTCACCGTATGTTTGATTGACCCATTATCTGACAAACCGGCGCAGAGCACCGGCCCCTTCCTCCGGTTTCAGCTGAATTTGGCAAAATACCGCCCGAACCTGCGCAAGGTCGGGCGGTATTTGTTTTCTGCCGTTGGTGAAACGGGCCCCCCTGTTCCGACCATCATTTCCCCGCGACAGAAAGGCGCCTGGAGGCCTCCACCAGCTGGCGGAAAAGACCGAGATGCTCCGGATGCACAGGGATCATCACCTCGGGATGCCACTGAACGCCCAGAATGTGTTCCCCGCGGATTTCGATCGCCTCAATGATGCCATCTCTGGCCTTTGCGGAGACCGAGAATCCCGGTGCCACCTGCTTTATGGCCTGATGGTGGAACGAATTGACCCGAATCTGCGTGTTCCCGTAAGCCTCGGACAGCCAGGATCCCGGCTCAATCTCCAGGCTGTGTGTCGGGTCCGCCCGGTCTGTCGGGGTCTGTTTGTGTCGCAGGGCCTCCGGCAGCTGGGAGGGAATGTCCTGATACAGGGTGCCGCCGAAGGCCACATTCAGCACCTGCATGCCGCGACAGATGCAGAGAATGGGTTTATGCAATGCTCTGGCTTCCTTAAGGGCGTGAATCTCAAAAAGATCGTTTGAGGTTTTGGTCAGCTCAAGTGCCGGGCGGGGTTCCTCGCCGTACAGCAGCGGATTCACGTCCGGACCGCCCGGAATCAGGAGACCGTCCAACAGCGGCATGATCCCCTCTGTCTCCTCCGGTGTATTGGAGGCGGGAAGCAGCAGCGGGAATCCGCCCGCTTCCTCCACCGAATCCGCATAACGCCGCGGAACCCGGTAGTCACAGGAGGCATCATAGAGTGTTGCCGTAATGCCGATCATCGGCTTTCCGTTAATGATGCGAATCACCCTTTCGTGATCAGTTCAATGAGTTTCAGCGTTGTCCTGCAGGAATTCTCCACGGCGCCCATCGGCATGAATTCGCAGCGGGAATGGAAATTGTGCGCCCCCGTGAAATAGTTCGGCGTGGGAATTCCCTGCGTGGATATAAAGGAGCCGTCCGTTCCACCGCGCATGGCAATATCCTTCGGCTGAACGCCAATAGACTCCATTGCCTTAAAGAGATAGTCCACGCACTTGCGTTTGTCCGGCGTAATGGCATCGTTGATGTTTGCGTAGTCATCCTCAATCTCAAGGGACAGCCTGGCTTTCGGATGCCGCTTTTTCATCATCTCCATGCATGCATGCAAATCCTCTTTCTTGGCCAGATACTTGATCCGGTCATGATCCCGGATAGTCAGCAGGACGGTCGTATTGAGCTGGTCGCCGCTGATGCCCTGTACCCAGATATACCCCTCGGTTTTTTCCGTGTGCTCGGGGGTCTCGCCGCGGTCCAGAAGATTAATGAAGTCAACCGCGATAAGGATCGGGTTCACCGTGTTGTTCTTGGAGGACATCGGGTGGGCTGTCACTCCGGTGATCTGCAGTTTTCCGCTGCCCGCATTAAACGTCTGATAAACCAGTTCCCCCTCCTCGCAGCAGTCAATGGTATAGGCGAAATCCACCGGGAAACGGCTGAAATCCATGGACTTTGCCCCGATGAGGCCGATTTCCTCATCCGGGACGAAACAGATGTAAATCTCCCCGTGAGGAATGTCCGGATTCTCCGCCAGTACCTCAAGCGCCGTCACCACATTGGCAATGGCCGCCTTGTCATCCGCGCCAAGGACGGATGTACCATCACTGACGATGATGTCCTGCCCGATGTACCGAAGCAGTTCGGGGTGCTCCTCCACCGTGATGTAGATCTGCTTTTCCTCGTTCTGGCAGATGTCGCCCCCCTGATAGTTCCGGATAATCACCGGATGGATCTCCGGGGACATGGAAACATCCACCGTGTCCATGTGTGTCACCCAGCCGACCACCGGAACCGGCGCATGCCCCTCCGGCAACCTGGCAGGCAATCGCCCGACGACGACGGCATGCTCATCAATCGTGATATCCTGCACCCCCAGTGCCGCGATATCCTCCATCAGCAACCGGGCCAGATCCCACTGTCCGGGCGAACTCGGAATCACGCCCGTTCCTGCCTTGCTCTGGGTGGGAATGGCCACATAACGTAAAAAGCGGTACATCAGTCTTTCCTGAAGATTCATGTTAATGCCTTCTTTCTTTATGAATTGCTATTGCTTGTTATTTTGTCCGGTCCAGGACAGGCCCGGCACTTTGGAGACAGTTCCGGATCTCGGGCCAACGCTGCCCGGAGGCACCGTTCCGTAATCTCATGGACGGGCAGCGTCGGGCATCCGGTCCGCAGGCGAGAATCCGCGCCATTACCGGTTTCTGCCCCTCGCTGTCCGGAATCCGCGCATTCCGGTAGTTATGGCCACAAACTCCGGCGTCATAGCATTCCGGTTACCGGCCTGACCCACGCAGATAATGGGCGAGGGCCCGGATCGCCTCCGGCAGTGTTTCGCGTCCGGGCACCACCGGAACCTCCGGCCGGATCCGCTTTGACCCGCAATCACGTCCGGTAAACGGCGGACCGTTTCCTTGGACAGACAAAGGGTTCAAAGCCCTTATTCAGAATTGGGGGCGCGTCCTTCCCTGTTCAATTTCCGGCCAGGACGGGGCAAATTCCTCCTCCCGGTGCAGGTATGCTGACAAATTGTCATGGTCTTTACCCTGCTTATATTAAGGACTTTGATGTGTTCAGTCAAGCTCAAAAATATTTACAAAATATAGTCGACTGTGTTAATATATGCGTCGGACAGCCGGAAGATTTTTCGAGGCTGTCTGAGATCACAAAAAGGAGATAAATAGCGTGAAAAAGATCCTGACTTTCGTGCTCGCTCTTGTCCTCGTGCTCTCACTGGCAACTTTTGCCTGTGCTGCCGGCAAGGACTCCCTCGTCGTAGCCGCTCCGGATGAGTCTGACAACCTGTCAACCACCGGCCACGACGCTCTGCAGACCGCTTTCCTGAACGTGCTCAGTTACAACGGCCTCATGAAGCTCGACTACAACATGAACCCTGTTCCGGACCTTGCAGAGAGCTATACCATCTCTGAGGACGGCTGCACCTGGGTTTTCAAGCTCAGAGAGGGCGTCAAGTTCCATGACGGCTCCGAGCTCACCGCGGACGACGTTGTTGCTTCCATGATCGACGCACAGTCCAAGCCCAATGTTGTTGCTTTCACAAAGGACTACACCGCTGTTGAGGCAACCGACAAGTACACCGTCACCATCACCACGGATGGATACAACTCCAACCTGCTCTACTCCCTCGCCAACCATGCGAACTTCATCCTGCCCAAGGCGCTGCTTGAGTCCGGTCATGACTTCTATGCCGAGCCCTGCGGCACCGGCCCGTACAAGTTCGTCAAGTGGAATCACGGCGAGAGCATTGAGTATGTGGCCAACGAAGATTACTTCGGCGGCGCTCCTGCCATCAAGAACCTGACCTGGCGTTTCATTCCCGAAGGCACCTCCCGTTCTCTCGTTCTCGAGGGCGGCGAAGTTGACTTTGTTATCGACGTCGACGCGGCCAACATGTCCGCCATCCAGGACGATCCGTCCCTGTACATGGATATCGTCGATTCCATCACCCTCAACTTCCTCAACCTGAACGACACCAAGGGCTACCTCTCCGACGTCAACGTCCGGAAGGCCATCGACTGCGCCGTCAACAAGCAGGCCGTGGTTCAGATTGCTGAGAACGGACATGCCAGCGTCGTTTATGCGCAGGCTCCCACCAGCTTCTCCGGCGCCACCACCAAGGGCTGCGTCGACGGATACAGCGTTGAGAAGGCCAAAGAGTATCTGGCTGCCTGGGGCGGCAATCCGGCTGACATCGAGCTCTCCATCATCTGCTCCAACGACGCCAAGAAGCGTGCAGCAGAGGTTATCCTTTCCAACCTGAAGGATGTCGGCATCAACGCCACCATCGAGCAGATGGACCTTGCCACCTACCTGGATGTCACTGCCAGAGGCGAGCACACCGGCTTCATCGGCGGCTATTCCGCCAGCTCCATGGTTCAGTACCTGATGATGAACTTCCACTCCAGCTCCATCGGCGCGGCGAACAAGTCCCGTCTGAATGATCCCGAAGTGGATGCCCTCATTGAGAAGGCAGCTGCCGCCCGTACCACCGAAGAGTGCACGGCTATCCTCGAGGAAGTCAACGAGAAGATCAACGACATGTGCCCGCAGGTTTCTCTGTATCAGAACCAGAGACTCTATGCCTATAAGGCAGACCTGGACAATGTCAATGTCCTCCCGAACGGCTACTTCTATGTGAACGAGTGGAACTGGAAGTAATTCCTTTGTCCAGCCGTTCAAAACAGTTTTGAAGGAATACCAGGCGGCTTCGGCTGCCTGGTTTCTTTCCTGATTTTCGGTCAACACGGCACAAACGCAGGAGAGCCCTATGCGTCTTCTTCTGTTTGAGCCCTGTTTGTTTTTTATCTGAAGAGACTTTTGCAAAGAGCCGGCAGGTCCGCATGCCCGCGCCCCCGAAGGGACGCCGTCGGGCACGGACAGAGCATCCGGTTCAAAGCTTTTGCCTGTCGCATGCTGTCTATCCGGCCAGGCATTCCCTGCATCTGTCCCGGTCATGCGACTTCGACAGGTAAAAGCTTTGAACCAGACTAACCCGGCGGGATTTCCGGCAACCGGATAAAAACAGACAACCAACCTCCTCCTGTATCCAAAAATCTGTTCTTTCATTCGGATGTTTCATCCGGATAATCTTGTTTCGGAATGGAAGTGAAAACGTGCTCAAGTATATTGGGAAAAGGCTTCTGGCAATGATACCGGTTGTATTGGGCGTTACGCTGATCGTCTATTGCATCATGAGCCTCGCGCCCGGCGACCCGGCCAGAACCATGCTCGGTGAAATGGC
>JAFUBF010000457.1 GCA_017460325.1 Clostridia bacterium
CCGCCATCGGGGCATGCTCTGCGCGTTCCAAAAAGTCCCGATCTTCCCCGTCCGACACCGGCAGCGAAAACAGGAACAGGGCAATCCTGCTTTTGATATACGCTGCAGCTTTTTTTAAGATATCCATCGCTGTATTCTTTACTCCCCGGCTTGTCCGTCCTTTACTTCCTTAAGACTGAAGAAGAAATTATGCTTAATGGGTGTATCGATCACACGGACAGGTTTCAGCTGATTGGGTGAGACTCCTTTCGTAATCATATAATCGCGGTAGAGCTGATAGGTCTGCTGCTGGACAGTGACAAGTTCTGTTTTCCCGAGGATCCCTCTGCGGATCTTGTCGCCAAACGACGGGTTCGCCTGCATCAGCTTTTCCTCCAGGACATCCCGGATATGTTCGCGCTCGCCGATGGGAATGATTTTATCGGGCTCAATGATAAAGGTGTAGTGTCCGGGTTCGGTATCCGTATCTGCGTAAACGCTGTAATCATTCACCCGGATACCGGTCACCTTCATCGTCTGTTCGATGGTCCAGCGAACGGCTTCTTCGTTTGTCTTTTCTCCTTCGATGGAAAGAAGCTGACTCTTTCGGTAGATGAATTCGATCATCGGCGCCTCGTTGTAGAACCCTGTCACCCGGATAACATCCTTGATCCTGTAACGATAGAATCCCGACAGGTTCGTCACAACGATTTCATATTCCTCGCCCTCTTCGAGCTGGTCTATGGTAAGGGTCTTTGTTTCATCCTCGGATTTTACGGGGATGAATTCATAGAATCCACCATCGGGGATGAGCACATACGACGTATCCCCCATATGGCGTGCAGTCGCGAAAAGTCCCTCGGAAGCCGCATACGTCAGGTTGTTGAACGGGATATTTCTACCTGTATAGTGTCTCATCCTCTTTGTATATGTAAAGAAGCCACCTGTACCGATACTTGCGACAAACTGGATATCCGGCCATATTCTCGGGACAATTCGGTCAAACCCTTTTTGAAACTCCCGTACAAGCTCTTCTGCTCTTTCCGGATCGGGAGCGAAGCTTTTCTCAAATTTGCTTCGCAGATCGTCAGGGATTTCTATCTTCGGATTAATCGTTCCCTGAGCAATGTCCTCGCACAGCATCTCCCAGTTTGCGCATACATAATCCATGATATCCACAACAGCGGTCATAAACGCGCCGTCGATAAAAGTCAGATTCCTTCTGGAAAGTGCGTATCTTGCGCGAAGATACTTTAAATCCATGTCTTTCTGAGGCGATATCACATCCCAGGACGGGACAACGAAGTACTGTATCAGGTCCTTTAAAGGCTTCAGAATCGTTCCCGAAATGGCGCCCTTCGGAATGCCAGATTTCGTCTCACCAAATTTCAGTTCAATAAGATTGAATCCGAAACCGTTTCTGAACGATCTTCCCGTTGTGTTGCGGTAATATTCATCCGCAACGCCAAAGCACATGTTTGTTCCAAACTTCCTGTATTTGGTCAGCTCTTCCTCCGAAACAGGGATATGCTTGGGCACGCCGACACTGCCCGAACTCAGCGCATAATGATACGGTTTCCTGACGGTGATCAGGTTTTCTGCGTTTTCCTCTGTCATCTGTTTTATGTACGGCTCATACGTATCATAATCCGAAAAAGGAACCTTTTCCTTATACTCCTCGATACTGTGGATATCCGCAAAACCGTACTTTTTTCCGTAAACGGTGTCCTTGTTTTCATCAAGAAGCCTGAAAAGGAGCTTCTCTGAAATATTCACTGCATCTTTGCTCTTACCATCCAGTTCATGGACAGACTTCCTGCCCCTGAACACCATAACACGGTTGATGATCAGATTCATCACGGCGGTAACGGCGTTCTTTATTATATCCAATATGAATTTCATAAAAACCTCCTGATTTCAGCAACCACAACCGGAAAGGATTTTAGGGGTACAGTCAGTCAGAAAGTCCCCAAACCTATAATTTTTGACGTCGCTTTATAGCATATTTTTCACTGTTTGTAAAGAGTCGCGGTCTCATGCCCTCATGCTTTGTTCCAGATCATCGTCGGGATTCCAGGGTCAACACCGCATTTCGATTCTGAACGAGCAGATGAGCCCGAACCATATCCAAAAACAACAGCAACTCCAGTATCATTCCGGAGTTGCTGTTCATTCACAACCGCTTTCAGTTTTGCCGATCCGTCCTCTTCATCGCCTTCACTGTATTGTTCCCTGGAAGTTTTGACAGATCGGAACGGAATCCTTTATCCACGGTCTCGTTTACGTCTCCTTTCACTTCGTCCACATCCTGCGACAGGGCATCCTCCCGGGCTTTGTCAGTCGTTTCCGGCTTCTTCCAGTCTTTTCAGGATATACTGCCGATAGTCATTCCCCAGTGGCAGATCAAGGTCAACCACCAGCTCCCGGCGGACTGTCAGCACCTTCTCCTGACTGACGGGATTGAATCCCTCTTTCTGAACATCCGCAAAGGTAATCCCCACCCCGCGCTTTTGCCAGTTCGGGAGATCGTTATAATTGATTCCCCTGCTGAACAGCAGTTCGTTTTTGTCGGGAACGCTCATCCCCACCATCATGGAGGTCGCCTTTCGAGCACTGATTCCTTCATGGCGAAGCGCCCAGTAGCAGTGCGAATTCAGTGAATTCCGATGCGCATCTTCCTGACGCCAGAGGAAATAATCCGCGACACGATCCGCATTGGGCAGCGGGATCACCCGGCAGTCAAACGTGGCCACTCTCCCCAGCGCCAGGGAAAAGACAGCACTGGCTTCCCCGGCCAGCGTGGTATTGATCTTCCTCACCTTTCGCCCAAATGTGCTGTCCGCCGGGTGGAAAAGAAGCGAAATCTCATCGCTCTCGGTATAGCCATAGATGATCCGGAAACCGGCATTCATAAGCGTCTTCACCGTGCTGATCATCAGGTCACGGAAACGGACATCAAACGGTGCCTCAAACCTGCAGACTTCCTTCGTCAGCCGTGTAAATGACCGCCCGTCCAGGCGGGCGACTATATACAGATCCGGCAGAATATACTGGTCCAGCGACTCTTCGTAGACTCTCATTTCTTTATCAAACTCAGCAAATTTCATCCGGGTTTCCTCCCTTCCTTTCGTTCACCTCATCCACTCAAACCGGTCCGGATGTCCGGTTCATACGCCCCGTTCTTTCGCCCGGACGCACTCCCCGTCTCGCCGTAAAAATGGTACTGCCGGCCTGATTCGAACAGGCAGCCGCCGGCTTATAAGGCCGGAACTCTGACCGTTGAGTTACGGCAGCAGAAATAAAAAACACCCATTCACAGCGAAATGGGTGGTCATATCCCCTTTAGCTCAGGGACTGCAGTGCCAGTTGTCCTCATTTCGCGCACAAAAACAGACGCATCCCGATATTGAATGCGCATCATGTTCATGATTTATCTGAACGCTTTTGCAAAACATCCGCATTTGTCCGGACTCCTTTTATGTTGCCTTGACTTTCAGCACCGTATGATTGATATGGGACATGATTTGACAAACCGGTGCAGACCTTGCCCACGTCTTTCTCTCAGCTCCGGCACATTCTATCATGAGGGGATGCGCCTGTCGATAGCCTGTCAGTATAATCTGAAAGCGCCGCTCCCGAACGGTTGTCTGTTCCGGCAGAAACGGAATTTCGTCCAAAGAATGACGCTTTCCGGGAAAATGCGATTCTGCATGGACGTGTTGGCGATTCACCCGTTCAGACGGGAATCATGCGCTCCGCTCTGGGATCTGCCTCTTTTGTTGCATTCGGGACGGCAACCGGTGCAGATGCGTCAAAGCAGAGGTGGTGTCGGTAACTCCCGCAGCAGATCCTCTCCCCGAATTTCACTGACCACGATATTCCGCCCGGAATTTTTCGCCAGTCCTTTCGGCGTAATCGTGGTCAGATGCAGTGCCTTGTCTGTCCCGGATTCTGTCCGGAATGTCTCCAGTTTGTGAATCAGATCCTTTTCGCAGGCCGCGTCGATGGAAAACGGCTCCCTCGCGTATTTCACTTCGCAAAGATTGATGACATCGTCCTTTCTGTCAATGATCAGGTCAATCTGTGCTCCCGGAACCGACTTTCTGCTCCTCCAGGCAAAACTCCGACTGCTAACACCCAGCACACCCAGTCTGTTCAGGATCTGCGGAGTGTGCAGCAGACAAACCCGTTCAAAAGCCAGACCGCACCAAGCAAGGTAAGCAGGTGTGTTGATCATATCCGTCCACGAATCCACCCTGTGATCCCTGATCCACGTAAGATGAAACAGCGTCAGTGGGTCAGTCAGCTGATAGAAGCGGCCGTACGCCTTCTTTGAAAAATCCGGATACGAGCGAATAAAACCGCACTGTTCCAGTTCCACCAGGCATTTTGTCAGTTCCTTTCCATTCGGCACTTTCCCTGTTGCCAGAATATCCGCACGGGTCATTCCGTTCGTTCCGGCTAAGAACGCCTCCATGATTTGCAGATGATTCTTCGCCTTTCCGAACAGGGAATGGATCAGCTGGTCATACTCTCCTCTCAGAGGACTGTTTTCCCTGAAAAAGAGCAGCTCGATATTTTGCGCCAGACTGTACTCCGGTCTCAGGTAGCTCAGATAGTAAGGAATACCGCCCAGAATCATGTAACACTCCATGATCTGCTGATCTGAAAACAGAATTCTCTTCGCCTGCAGCATCTGTCTGCACTCATTCAGGCAGAAAGGCATCAGGTGAATCTGTCGCGTCATTCGGTTGCAGAAACCGCCTGGATCCCGGACAATGTGTCTGAGGATCCAGGAGGCAGTGGAACCGGCGACAATCAGAATCAGGTCTCTCTGTGCACTGGCCCAGCTGTCCCAGAAAGATGCCAGTGCGGCTCTGAAGTCGGACCTCGCCGTGTCCATCCAGGGAACTTCATCCAGGAAAACCACCCTTTTCCCGGTTTGGTAGTCTTTCTGAACCTGTGGCAAAGACAAGACCAATTTCAGACGGGAAAAAGCCTCCGCCCAGTCCTTTGGAATGGTTTTTACGGAGTCCCCGAATTCGGTCAGGGCCGCATTAAAGGCACGGAGTTGCCTGCGGGTATTTCCTCCGGCCACACCGGTTGCATAAAACGAGAAACGTTCCCGAAAAAACGCTTTGACCAGGAACGTTTTTCCCACCCCTCGGCGCCCGTATAAAGCCACCAGTTCAGGACGGTTACTGTTCAGGCAGTCCTCCAGAACACGTCTCTCCTCTTCTCTGCCAATCATCCTGTGCAATCGGGTAAAGACCCGACATCCCCCTTCTGTTATCGGTTTGGTCACCGGAATCATCCGGTACTATGCCCAATGACTCCCATGAAAGCCGGACAGCGTCATTATCCATTTTAGGGAATTATCTGTCAATTCATCTGGATAATTCCCCAGAATATACTTTTTTGAATCGATTTTGGGGAATTATAAGCCCGTTTTTCATTTTCGAGCTGTTCAGGTGGTACATCATCCGGACCCAACTTCAACCAGAAAACGGCCCGTAAACATCCCTCCCCGGGAGTGCATCCAAGCCAGCCTGTCCCTTTCGATCGCAGAACGTTTCCATTCAGGACAAGTCCTGATTCGTCCCAATGCCGGCAGGAAACGGGTTGAAACGGGTTGCGACGCCCCACGGGAAATTGCTCCCCTCCAGGGTCCATCCGGCTTCCCATTCGCTGCACGGGAGCGACGGTCAGCATCCAAAGGAGAAGTCCGATGGTTTCCGGGCAGTTCCCGTCATTCCGCGGAAGTTCCTCCTGCGGTGCCAGCGGTGGGCCGGTTCCCTCCGGACCGGCAACGGTCTCAGGCACTTTCCGTTCTATCTGCACAGATGTCTCCGAAGCGGAACAGCATTTTCCGGATTCATACATGACAACCATCTGTTCAGTGTCGTATAATGAAACAGAGGTAAAATTACTGAAAGAAGATACCCTGTCCCCTGCGTGGCGGGTATCCGAAATACAAAGACAGGCGGTGGCGATGCCGGAAAGCCGGTCCACCGGCCAAAAAGGAGGAACCCATGAAGAAAATAAGCCGCTTTCCTATCCTGACCACAGTGATCCTGGCCGTCCTTCTTCTCTGCGTCACAGGACTGGCAGATGAACCGATCCACCTTACCTGGTGGGCTTATTCGGACAGCGGAGATGCCCCTGCTGCGCTTAATGAGGTTCTGGCCCGGGCCAACGCCATCAGTGCGGAGAAGATCGGGGTTACCGTGGACATGCAGATGAAGACCGCTTCACAGGTCAGCCTGGATCTGAACACCGGTGAATACTACGACATGATCTTCACCTGTGACTGGTATAACAATTTCGACACCAATGCCCAGCGGGGCTATTACTATGACATTACTGACCTGATCCGCACCGAGGCGCCGGCCCTGTATGAGGCGGTGGATCCCTGGTGGGACATCGGGACAATCCGAGACCGGATCTATGGAGTTCCCATGCTCAAGGATCTCGGTGCAGAGGTCTTTTTCCGGATCAACAGCGACTATTACGAGGGTGAAAAAGGGCTTACCCTGCCAGAGGAGATGGACTTTGCCGATCTCGAGCCGCTGCTCAAAATGTACAAGGAGGATCATCCGACGGAATACCCCCTGTATCTGGGTTACGGCGGCCTTCTCGGCATGTACCAGACCCACGAACGGATTGTCGGCAGCTATCTGGTCATCCCCTACAACAGGGCAGGAACGCCGGATGGAACCCGCATCGTTCCCGTTTGGGAAGATGAGTCGTATATGGAAAAGCTTCGCTACCTCCACAAGTGGTACGAGCTCGGTTACATCAATCCGGATGCCGCCACGACAGAGGATATGCCCTATTCTCTCAGGAATCCCATCCGTTCGGGAACCGCATGGACCGGGTACAAAGGCTGGTCCAACCCGGACGTCGTCGGATTTAACGTAAAGCTGGTCCGGTTCATCGGCCCGAATATGTCCAGAAGCACACAGCAGGGCTCCCTGATCGCCATCAATGCCGCTGCCTCGGAGGAACGGGTAAAGGCGTGCCTGCGGTACATGGAACTGCTGTATACAGACCGTACTTTCCGGGATGTTCTGGCATACGGTATTGAAGGACGGCATTTCTATTATTATAAGGACACCGTCATCCGGACCCCGCTGGCCAGCGACGAATATGCGATGGACAACTTTGTCACCGGCCCGGCCATCAGCGCCAGCGTGGTTTCGGCCAATGAGCAGTTGCTGGCGGACCCGGACCAGTGGAAAAATGTCTATGAAGGATATAAAAACGCGCACATCAGTGATACGCAGGGCTTCAGTTTCGACGCGGATGTCATGGAATCGGAGCGCTCCGTTCTGGGTGCACTGTGGAGTAACCACCTGGCTGAGCTGGTGACGGGGACCATTGACCCGGATACGACCATCGCCCGGGTCCGGGAGGAAATGGAGAAGGCCGGCCTCAGTAAACTTCAGGAAGAGGCTCAGCGTCAGCTGGATGAATATCTGGAGAGCAGAAAATGAAATGGAACGGAAAGCTTGACAGCGAGAGCATTCACCGCGTGCTGGTGCTGGCAGAAAACGAATGCAAACGGATCGGGACATCCAACGACCGCCAGCTTCGTTTTCTGCTTTCCCTGGAGGAACTTCTCCTCCTGAGCCGGAGCCACTGCGGTGAAAACGGTTCTGTCCGCCTGATCACCCGGCAGCATAACCGGATACTGACCGTCGAACTGCTCCTCCCCTCCGGCTATGAGGGACAGGACATGGAAGATTCCTTCCTCGCCGGTTTACTCGCCGACTGGCATCCCTCGGATAAACGCGCCGGCGCCTTAATTTACACCCTTCCCGTTGAGCAGACCAGATGGGATCTCCTGCACTTTGCCTGGAAATATACCCGCCCCCACAAAGGATGGTTTATCCTGGGGGTTCTGACACAGATGACCTCCGTCGTGCTGCAGATCATCGCCCCGCTGATCATGGCAAGAGTGATCGTTTCTCTGACAGAGGGCGTGGTGGAACAGATTATGCTGACGGCTCTTTCGCTGCTTTTGATTGACTGTATCTCGAATGTGGTCAACATTACCTGTAACCGGGCTTACAACGTGGTCTACAACAAGACCCTGACACTGATTGAAAAGGATCTGGTCCACGAAACGCTCCGCATCACAACCCGGTGTCTTGACCAGAAAGGAGCCGGCCTGTTCATCCAGCGCCTGACACAGGACACCTCCCAGATTGCCACCGGTTTCAACACCCTGGCCGACCTGATCTCCCAGTCGGTGGAGAAGATCGGCATTCTGGTTGCCGTCCTCATCCTGAACCGACTCGTCTTTGCCGTCATGATCGGCATTCTGGTCATCCAGGCCGTGATTGAAACCATCCGGACCCGCCGCCTGAAGGCGGACGGGCACATTTACCGCGACGCGAACGAGCGCTATACCGACTTTGTCAACGAGATGATTCACGGCGCCAAAGATGTGAAACTGACCCACAGCGAGGCCGCCTTCGAGGGTGAACTGGTTCGCCGGATCACCGACGCCAACGGCAAACGGATGCGGATGCAGAACCGGTCCGCCATGTTCAGCCTGCTGCGGATGGAGATCGGCTCCTTCGGCACCTATGCATTCGTCGCTTTGCTGGCCATGCTTATCGGCCGGGGAAAGTTGCCGGTAACAGATGCCATCATCCTGTTCAACTACCGGTCCAATGTCGGGGTTTCCGCCATTCAGCTGATCGGCTCCCTGATGCAGTTTTTACGGGATCTCGAGCTCTCCACGGAGCGCGTTGTCGCCATTTTGCGAAGTCCGGAATTTCCGAAGGATAAGCCCGGTACCCGGCATCTGGAACAGGTCAGGGGCGAGATTCGCTTTGACCGCGTCTCCTTTTCCTATGAACCGGCCTTTATCCGGCATTCCCGGAAATGGGTGCTGAAAGACATGAGCTTTGTCATCCACCCCGGTGAATCCGTTGCCCTTGTCGGAACAAGCGGCTGCGGGAAAACCACCGTCCTGAACCTGATCAGCCGGCTGTATGATGCCAGTCACGGTACCGTCACCATTGACGGCGTGGATATCCGGGAACTGGACAACGAATCCATCCGGGGCAACATCTCAGTGGTCAGTCAGAATCCCTATCTCTTCCACCTCAGTATCCGCGAAAACCTGCGCCTGGTAAAGCCGGACATGACCGAGGAGGAAATGCGGACCGCCTGTAAAATGGCCTGCATCGACCAGGATATTGAGGAAACACCGGATGGATACAACACGATTGTGGATGAAAACGGCGTCAACCTCTCCGGCGGACAGCGGCAGCGGCTGGCCATCGCCAGGGCGCTGCTCAAGCAGTCCCGGATCCTGATGCTGGATGAGGCAACCAGTGCCCTTGACAACCTGACTCAGGCCAGGATTCAGCAGGCCATTGAGAACGTCCGGGGCGACCGGACCGTGATTACCATTGCCCACCGGCTCTCCACCGTCATTCACGCTGACCGGATCCTCTTTATCCGCGACGGGCAGGTCATTGACCAGGGATCCCATCAGGACCTCCTTGCGCACTGTGCCGATTATCGAAAACTCTATGAAGCGGAGCTTGGACAGGTATGAAACACACCCGAAAACAGAGACTCCGGCATTCAGACCGATCCCTGATTCTTCTTTCCCTCCCCACGCTGCTTTGGTACCTGTGCTTCTGTTATCTGCCCCTGTTCGGCATCGTGATGGCCTTCAAGAAGTACCGGCTGAGCCCCGGCAAAAGCTTTCTTTACAGCCTGTTTGTCGGCAGTTCCTGGGTTGGCACGGATAACTTCCGGTATCTGTTCATGAATCCGCAGATCGGGCAGATTATCCGGAACACCGTGCTGTACAACCTGGTGTTCCTCGTGCTCGGTCTGGTGATCCCGGTCGCGCTGGCCATCGCCCTGTCCTATGTCCGGTCCGAGAGACTGCGTTCCGCCGCCCAGACCCTTTCCATGCTCCCGCACTTTCTCTCCTGGATGATCGTCAGTTATTTCGTCTACGCCTTTCTGGCAACAGATAAGGGCCTCATCAACTCCCTGCTGCAGGCACTGGGAAAAGGCCCGGTTTCCTGGTATCAGGAACCGGGTGCCTGGCCCTGGCTGCTGACCCTGATTCATGAGTGGAAAGCCTTCGGCTATTCCATGGTCCTGTATTATTCCTATATTCTTGGAATTGACCCGGCCCTGTACGAAAGCGCCGCCATTGACGGAGCCAGACCCCTTCAGATGATCCGCTATATTACCCTGCCCCAGCTGAAAGGCATCATCATCATGATGGGACTGCTGAGTCTGGGCGGGATCTTCAACAGCGATTTCGGGCTGTTTTATCAGGTGCCACGGGATTCCGGTGCCCTGGTAAAGGCCACACAGACCGTGGATGTCTATATCTACAAGGCCCTGATGGAACAGACCAATTACGGATTCAGCGCCGCCGCCAGCCTGCTGCAGAACGGGCTGGGGTGCCTTCTCCTTCTGCTGGCCAATCTGGCCGTACGTCGAATCGATCCGGAGGCAGGCCTATGAAAAAACCTTCATTCCGCCCAGCGGAATCCGGTGGCCCCAATCAGGTTGGAACAGGTGCTCAGATCCTGCTGTCCCTCCTGTTTCTTCTCCTCAGTCTGGCCGCCATCATCCCGCTGGTCTTCGTCACCATCGTGTCCCTTTCCTCGGATGCCTCCATTGCGCAGCAGGGATACAGCTTTTTCCCGAAGGAATGGTCTCTTGATGCCTACCGGTATCTGCTGGACCGATTCGACTCCGTCGGGCACGCCGTGATGATCAGTGGCCTGGTTACCGTCCTCGGGACCGTTCTTTCCCTGATTCTGATCAGTACCATGGCCTATGTGCTGAGCCGGGACAATTTCCGTCTGCGGAAGCTGTTCCTGGTCATCGTGCTGATCCCCATGTTTTTCGGCGGCGGTCTGGCCGCCAGCTATGTGGTCAATACGCAGCTGTTCCGCCTCAAAAACACCCTGTGGGCCCTGATTCTGCCCGGCGTCTGCTCCAGCTGGTACATCCTTGTCATGCGCAACTATTTCCGCCAGAACATCCCCGTGGAAGTTCTCGAGTCCGCGTATCTGGACGGCGCCTCCACCCTGCGGGTGTTCTTCCAGTTTGCCGTTCCCCTCTCCGTTCCGGTCCTGATGACCATCGGGGTATTCGAGGCATTCGGCTTCTGGAACAGCTGGTACTACGCCATTCTTTATCTCGGCTCCAACCACCGTGAGCTTTACCCCCTGCAGTATGTACTCTATCATCTGCAGAAAAACGCCCAGTTCATGGCCGGAAACGAAAACATCTCCGGGGCAATCCTGCGAACGCTGCCCACCGAGAGTTTCCGGATGGCCATGGTAGTCATTACTATCCTCCCCATTCTGGTGGTCTATCCCTTTTTCCGTAAATTCCTCCTGCGCGGGCTGACCATCGGGGCCATCCGGTAAGCCCATTACCCGCATTTCGCAGGGGCACATACGCCCCCGCCGTTAACAGGTCCCTCCCAGCCAGTACCAAACTTTTGGTCCTGCGCCCTTTCAAAATCATGAACGTTGTATATTTCAAAATCTCATGGTACAATACGCGCGATGCTTTCTTTGTCCGGACAAAATGCGCTTGATATCTCCGGGTTATACTCTGCTTTTCCCGATTAGCTGCTGATAAAAGAAAGGCTGTTTACCGGCAAACAGGAAGAATCACACAGAATTTTTGAAGACGAAAGATGTGGAGGAAAAAATGAAACTGACCACAGAAAAGAACGGAACCAGGCTGACTGTTCATATCTCCGGTGAACTCAACACAGAGACTGCACCTGAACTGGCCGAACTGCTGAATGTCGATGAAGCCGGCGTGACAGACCTGACACTGGACTTTGCAGAGTGCAAATACGTTTCCTCTGCCGGCCTGCGCGTATTGTTGGATGCCTACAAGAAAATGAAGGCTGGAAATGGCAGTATGAAGCTGCTTAACGCGAACGAGTATCTCCAGGATGTTCTGAAGAACACGGGGCTGGACGAATTGTTTGGTCCGATGTAAACGGCAATTTGCACAAGGGACAGATACGTCGGGAAAGCTTTCTCTTCCCTTTCGTTTTTTACATAACCTTAAAGGGGCCAGGCATAAACGTCTGTCGGAAATAACGAATCCGGAACCGCCACAGACCCGGAAGCACCAGATTTATCTGGTGCTTCATGCTTTTTTCGGATCAGGATCGTAACCTTGTGTCCTTTTCGGGTAGTCCGAAAGAATTCAGGGTTACAGATGGCGGCCTCCTCCCCGGATACCCGGATATTCTTTTTCCGGGGATTATCATGGCTGACGAAGCCGGAGGCGATCTTCTCATCGCCTGACGCATCCCCCGTTACCGGAGTCAGGCAAAGGGATTCCGGCAGACAGTCCTGTGTTGCGTTTTATCATTCCGGACAAATTGCCCACTGTGTAAAAGCGGATCCATGCAGCGTCCGATCAACCGAATTAACATTTTTTCCAAATCCACGAAATATTTACTGATTTGGAAAAAATCTTGAAGTTGTTGTCCAATGCGGGCCCGGTACTCTGCACCGGTTTGTCAGATAATGTCTCCTGTCAGTCATACGGTGCCGAAAGCCAGCGCAACATTACAGGAGGATGGATAGATGATAGGCCGTATTGAAGAGCAACGATTGCTTCTGTCTCTTTTGGAAGAAGACGATCCGCAATTCGTTGCCGTCTTTGGCAGGAGACGCATCGGAAAAACGTATCTCGTTCGCGAAACTTTTTAGCATACAGGGGCTTGTAATGCCGATATTGCACCCGGTGCCAGAAAGAAAGCACAGCTGGCAAAATTTGAGGAGTCCCTTGTGGAAGCCGGGTACAAACCTCCGAAGCCCCTGAAAACATGGAACGATGCTTTCAACGGTCTTAAAGAAGTCATCCGACACTCTGCAGATCAAAAGAACGTGATCTTCCTCGATGAACTTTCCTGGATGGATACCAAAGGCAGCGGACTGATTTCAGCACTGGAAAGCTTCTGGAATGGCTGGGCCACTGCACGTGCCGAAAAGGATATCCTCCTGATCGTATGTACGTCCGCCACCCACTGGATGTTGGATCATATTGTGAACGCGAAAGGAGGATTACATAACCGCCTGACCGCGCAAATCCACCTGAA
Organism: Clostridia bacterium; assembly: GCA_017460325.1. GTDB lineage: Bacteria > Bacillota > Clostridia > Christensenellales > Aristaeellaceae > Ventricola. The sequence continues at coordinate 13,112 of JAFUBF010000457.1, forward strand.
CCCTTTTACCCTGCATGAATGTACAGAATATCTGCATTCACGGAATATCCTCTTCTCCCATCACCAGATCCTGCAGTACTATATGATTCTGGGCGGAGTTCCATTTTACTGGAGCCTTCTAAAGAAAGGACGAAGTCTTCCCCAAAATCGATTACCTGTTTTTTCAGGACTCCTGCTCCGCTCGGGAACGAATTTGACAACCTGTACAGAGCTTTGTTTTCTGTGCCGGATCAGTATATCTCGTTCATAGCAGCATTGAGTAAAGCAAAAACAGGAATCACCCGGGAAGAGATCTGCGCTGCCACGAAGATTCCCAGTTCCGGTGATCTTTCAAAAAAACTGACAGAGTTGGAAAACTGTGGTTTTATTCGCAGGTACACGCCCTATGGAAACAAAAAGAAGGACGCTCTGTATCTGCCGATGGATCATCTTACGCTTTTTTACGGTCAGTTTCTGCAGGACAGGACGCACGATGAAAACGAATGGGAAAATCTGGTCAACATTCCCTCTGTGAACAGCTGGAGCGGTCTTGCATTCGAACGGGTTTGTATGGATCATCTTCCACAGATCAAAAAGGCGCTTGGGATATCCGGAGTTCATACAGAGGTCAACGCCTGGAGATGTTCATCCGATCCTGAGCGCGGTTTATATGGGTCGCAGATCGATCTGCTGATTCATCGGAAGGATCAGGTGATCCATCTGTGTGAGATGAAGTATTCCGCCGCAGAGTATATGATTGATGCAGAATTTGTGCGCTCCATGAACCGGAAGATCTCTGATTTCAGACTGTGTACCGGAACAAAGTACGCCATCCATCCGACACTGATCACCGTCTGCGGGCTTTTCAGCAATGCATATGCTGCTGACATTCAGGCCGTAATCACTGCCAGTGATCTCTTTGAATAAGCAATCAACGTACTGGGTAGATGTTGCTGGCAAGATACCTCTTTCATTCAGGTAAATGGCCCGCTGAACAGGGCAGACCGGGCAGATCCGTTTTTCCTCCTGCTATGTGCGAAAACCTGCGGTGCTGAAGTGGGTGGGCCCCTGGATTAAGGGTTGGAGCCTTGACTTTTGGGAAATTTGGGCTTACCATGGTACTCAGGGCGGGATGTACGCATCTGTCATAGATGGGCTTTGTGGGGAGGCGGTTACGGATGGCAAACCCAATCGAAAAATTAACGATCATGAATAATTTCCTCTTTGGTGTGGTTATGCGGCAGGAGCAGTTTTGTAAGTCCTTGCTCGAGTACATCCTTGAAGTGAAAATCAGGAAGATCGTTTACGTGAATGAACAGGAAAGCTTTGAAGCAGGAATCCCTAATGCCAAAAGTGTACGATTGGGCGTTTATGTTGAAGATGATGCGGACACAGTCTATGATCTGGAAGTCCAGACAACAAACAAGCGTAACCTTGGAAAGCGGACCCGTTTCTATCAGAGTATGATTGACATCAGGGTTCTGGAGAAAGGGCAGAATTACAGAAAACTGAAGAAGAGCTTCATTATCTTCATTTGTAACTATGACCCGTATGGAAAGTCCCGGTATATTTACACGTTCAGGAATC
>JAFUBF010000458.1 GCA_017460325.1 Clostridia bacterium
CCCAGATGAATTCAATCTGATAGGTGGCACGCCAGTTAATGGCGTTTTGAATAATGCCGAAGTTCAGCAGAATATTGTTCAGATTGCCATACTCCATCTTAATGATGTAATTCCAGACGGATGCCTGAATGACCAGGGAGGCAGCCCAGGGAAAGACCATGATGGAACGGGCAATTTTTCGGCCGACAAATTTCTGGTTGAGGACCATGGCGGCGGTAAAGCCGATGAGTGTGGAAAGACCGACAACAGAGACCACCCAGATCAGGGTGTTCAGCATAACGGTAGGGAAAACGGGGGCGGAAACAGCACTGATAAAGTTACCGAGACCGATAAAATCGCCAACAACACCGGCACGGCTGATTTCACTGAAGGCAAGGTGAAAAACGATGCCGATGGGAAAAACGACGAAAATCAGCATGAGGAGGACACTGGGGAGAATCCAGAGATAGGGATCCCATTTGTGGCGGATGAAAATGTTATTCAAAGCCTTCACCTCTCAAATGACCAGAAAGGGAGGTCGGGTTTCACGACCTCCCGATAGGTAGAGATGTTATTTGCCGGTGACCTTTGCCTGGAGATCATCCAGCAGCTGACGGACATCGCCGCCGGTAAGAGCACTCTGCTCAACGGCGATGACACCCTGTTTCACATCGTTCCACTCCGCCTTGGTGGTCGGATAGAACTTGGCGCTGTCAAGGACGTTCAGCCATGCCTCGAAGGAGGGATCGGATGCAACCAGCGCACCGACAGCGGAATTCACGGCAGGCAGGAAGCCTTCCATGGAGACCCAGCCAACATAGTTTGCGGGATCGTAGAAGAAGGTCAGGAACTTGCCGATGGCCTCGTTGCGGGCAGCCTGATCGGCGCTGTCATCGCGGAACGCCATGATGCGGTCCATAACGCCGACAGAACTGGAGGAGGCACCCTCGTTATGAGGAATGGAGGCCGTTGCGAAGTTGATGCCGCTATAGCCTTTTTCGGCGATATAGGCGGGAACAGAGTTCGGCGCGATTACCATGGCCAGCTTGCCGGCACCGAACATGTCCTGAAGATCATAACGGGTCTGGGTAGCCGGGTTCGGATTGGTGAAGCCATTGGAGACCAGGCTGAGCGCATACTGGATCGCCTCGACATTGGCATCGCTGTTGAGCGCCCACTCGCCCTTGTCATCAATGAAACCACCGTTGTTGCCCCAGGTGTAGTAAGCGAAAGCAGCCTGGCCTTCGTCGGTGGTCATGTCAATGCCCCAGGGATAGACCTCGCCGCCGTAGAAGTCGACGATGGCCTGCGCGGCATCTTCCAGTTCAGCCCAGGTTGTGGGGACTGCCTCGACGCCGGCTTCCTTGAGCAGGTCGACATTGTAGTAAAGGGCACGGGCGGATGCCAGATCCGGGACAGCCCAGACGGTTCCGTCGATGACGGATTCCTGAATGAAGGAGGGGAAGAAGTCCTTGAAGAGCTCATCCGGGCAGTAGTCGCTGACCGGGAGGAGCAGGCCTTCATTTGCATAATCCGCAAAAACATCGATGTTCAGGATGTCCGGCGCATTGTTATTGCTGATGCGGGTGGAGACGACCGTGTAGAGGTCATTCCAGGAAACGACTTCGAGATTGAGCTTGATACCGGGGTTGGCCTCTTCAAATTTGGCTTTGAAGTTTGAGCCGTCCATTCCGGTTCCGAGGAACCAGTTCTGCGTGTTCGGTCCATACTGTGCAATAATGACATCGAGAGGGACATCATCCGCCATTGCAAAGACAGCAACGGTAAGGAGCACGGTCACGGCCAGAACGAGGGCAAGAATTTTCTTCATCGTACATGTTCCTCCTTGATAAAATTCCGGAACGACTGTTCCAGCTGGGTGTATTATATCCGAAGGAGTGGTCTATTGTAAAGCCTGACTAAAAAATGAACGAAAAAATTATTCACGCATTCTTCTGTTGCCATGAAAAGGCCTGACCGATATAATACAGGCAAGGAGGGGTTCGAATGAAAGCAGAGAACATGATCGGCCACTTTCAGATTTCCGGGCAGGTTTCCGAAATAAGGCCGTACGGCAACGGAAACATCAACGATACCTTCCGGGTTGAAACCGTGGACGGTGCATACCTTCTTCAGAGGGTCAATACGGAAGTGTTTAAAGTGCCCGAGGAGGTTCAGTCCAATATCGAGCGCGTAACAGCGTATCTGAAAGAACAGATCATCCGGGAAAACGGAGATCCGCGCAGGGAAACACTGACGCCGGTCCCCTGCACCGGCGGCGGAACCGGATACCGGGATGAATCGGGCCGGTTCTGGCGGGTATTTACCTTCATTGACAATACCAGGTCCTGCTCACAGCCTGCCTCGCTTTCCGAACTGGTTGAAACCGGTCTGGCTTTCGGCCGCTTTGAACGGCGCCTGTCAGGCTTTCCGGCTGACTCACTCTACGAAACCATCCCGGCCTTTCATGATACCCCCGCCCGTGTTCAGCAGATGCTGACTGCCGCCAATCGGGATGCCTGCGGGAGAAAGGCCAATGTGCTGCCGGAGCTCAGGATGCTGACGGATCGGAAAGACCGGGCGGACCTGTTTGTAAAGGCGTTTGAAGACGGCCGTATTCCCCGACGTGTGGTGCACAACGATACAAAGACCGCCAATGCGCTGCTGGATGCGGAAACCGGACGCGCCATTTGTGTGTGCGATCTGGATACGGTCATGCCCGGCTTTGCGGCGTATGATTTCGGAGACGGGATTCGCTCCGGTGCAAGTACGGCGGCCGAAGACGAGCCGGATCTGACGAAAGTCAGTCTCTCCCTGGAGAAAGCCGGTGCATTTGCCCGGGGATATCTCGAGGAAGTGGGAGGTGTCCTGACAAAGGATGAACGCGAGCTGCTTCCCGATGGAATCTGGATGATTACCTATGAGCAGGCGATGCGATTCCTTGCAGACTATCTGAACGGGGATACCTATTACAAGACGGCCTATGCGGAGCATAACCTGGTGAGAACACGGAATCAGATCACGCTTCTGCGGGAGATTGAAGGAAAAGAGGCTGACCTCAGGCAGATGATCAGCGGATGAACGGGGAAGGGTAAATGAACAGAGAGCAGCTTTCAAGAACCGAACGGCTCCTTGGAAAAGAGGGAATTGACCGGCTGGCCGGGAAACGGGTCGCGGTGTTTGGAATCGGCGGCGTCGGATCATATGCCGCAGAGGCTCTGGTCCGATCCGGCATTGGCGCAATTGACCTGATCGATAATGACCGGGTAGTTCTCTCCAATCTGAACCGGCAGATGTTTGCCCTGCACAGTACGCTTGGCATGCTGAAAGTCGATGCCGCCCGGGCACGGCTGCTGGACATCAGTCCGGAATGCCAGATTCGGACCTGGCCGCTGTTTTACCTGCCGGAAAACGCGGAGGAGATTGATCTTTCCGTGTATGATTATGTGCTTGACTGCATTGATACAGTTGCTGCCAAGCTGATGCTGGCGGAGCGCTGCACGCAGCTCGGTGTACCCATCATTGCGGCCATGGGGGCCGGGAACAAGCTGGATCCAACCCAGTTTGAGGTATGCGATATCAGCAGGACTTCCGTGGATCCGCTGGCCAGAGTGATGCGCCAGCAGCTTCGGAAGCGGGGAATCAATCATCTGAAAGTGGTGTGTTCCCGGGAAAGTCCGCGAGAGCCGGTTCATACAGAGGCGCCGGAACCGGAAAACACCGGCGGGCGCCGGTCCACTCCGGGGAGCATCGCGTTTGTTCCCTCGGTCGCCGGTCTGATAATGGCAGGTGAGGTTATACGCGATCTGGCTGGGGTCTGAATGCATCCCTTTGGCACGGGATGAGTTGCAGAGCCCGAGAGGAAACGGTTCAGGTCGGACACAGATATGCGCACCTGGCAGTCGGGCGAGACTAACTATATTGAAATCTGCTACGATGTACTACGCATGAGTGGGGATGAGGTTGTTTTGGATGATATTGAGAAAATCCTTCATAGGAACGGGGCTTTGCAGTGAGACTGATGAATGGAATGGTTCTCTTTTATGGACAATATGTCATTTGAGACGATGTATGCCTGTGCGGATCTGATTCTGACAGATGCGATTGAGGACTTGGCAAGAGACAGCAATAAACCCAAAGAAGAAATTCGGAAGGCATTGATGACATCAGAGGCATACGAAGGACTTTACGATTTGGAGCTTGGTTTTTGGCAGGATGGACAGGCATACTTTATAGACTTTTATAAGCGACTGGAAGGGTTGAAGTGAAGAAACATTCACTTTTTGCTGAGATCAAAGCGCCGAAATGAAATACACGCTTGCGGTCCATAGAGGCGGAGAACATCGTGAGTTTTCTCAGTTCAGCCCTGGTGCTCCAACGGACCTTTTACGATGATCACAGAGGAAACCAGTCGGACTGTCCAAAGAGAGTATACACTGGATGCAACTGCTGCAGCCAGAAAAGGAAAGGACGATACCGGATGGTATCGCCCTTGAGTGGGGAATGTCACGGGGAACACGGCTCGAAACGAAAGCGGTTCCCGGGAATGGTTGGCTGATGTGCACCTGGCAGGATCAGCAGGTTTCAAGAAGATCGTGATAGTACTCTACCTTTTCCTCGGGGGTGGTGACATTGACCAGATACATCATGTCGGCCATTGCGCCGGAGAGGGCCTTCGGAATGCGCTGGACCATCTTGATGCGGCTTCCGTACTTCTGCATGATTGCCTCGTGGTCCATGACGAAATGGAGGCCGTCACGACGTCCGCAGTAGCAGCAGTAGAAATGTTCACGCCCCTCAGGGGTGATCAGGGTGCTGCCGTAGGCGACCATATCTGCCCAGATCTTGTAAACGTCGGTTGAATTGGCGAAGTTGAACATGTCCGCACTGAAACCGCCGGAGGGACGCATGTTGACCTCGAGACCGAGGATGTCGCCCTTTTTCCCGAGGGGCTGATCCTCGTCCAGTACGAAGAATTCAAAATGGATGAACCGGCTGTGAACGCCAAAGGCCGCCACAGTGCGCCGCCCGGCATCCCGGATGTCCTCCGGGAGCTGTTTTTCAATGTAGTAACAGGAATTCCCGTTGGTATTGACGATGTCCATGATGGAATCCATGGTCACATTTCCGGTTTCAAAAATCGGCTTTCCGTTGGGGTCGATAATGGCATCATAGGAATGGACGGTGCCCCGGACAAATTCTTCCATGATGAACGGAGCATCCGGCTTTTCAGTCAGGAAAGCAGCCAGTTCGGCATCATTGCTGAGCCTGTACGTATGCGCGGCGCCGACACCGTTATCCGGCTTGACAATGACCGGATACCCGACCTGGTCGATAAAGCTCCTGCAGGAATCATAGTTGTCGACCATATGCCACTTGGCGGTCTTGATGCCGGCTTTGGCATAGTATTCCTTCATGGCCGATTTGTTCTTGACGGCATGCATGTCCTCGGTGTGGAAACCGGTGGTAATGTTGAAGGCGGTGCGCAGCGCGGCATCCCGTTCAAGCCAGTATTCGTTGTTGCTCTCCAGCCAGTCCACTTTTCCGTGTTTGTAAATCAGAAAGGCAATGGCGCGATACACTTCCTCATAGTTTTCCAGTGAGGAAACCTTGTAATATTCAGTCAGTGAGCCACGCAGTTCCGGCATGAGCTGATCGTACGGGCAGTCGCCGATACCGAGCACGCGGACATTGTTTTTCTGAAGCTCGGAACAGAATTTCCAGTAATTGGTGGGAAAATTCGGAGAGATAAAGATAAAGTTTTGCATGTTGGCTCCTTTCAGACGTATTCGTATTGGATCATGGGCAATTGCCGGATGACCCGGAGTTTATGGATGCTCCCGGTAGGGGAATGTCAGGCTTCGCCCATCAGGAAGGGCAGATAGTAGGCGGTCTGTTTGTACCACCAGTACCAGTCGTGGTTTACATCGAAGCCCCAGAAATCCACCCAGGCTTCAATGCCCTTGCTCTCAAGCACACCCTTGAGGCGGGCCGTTCCCTCTTTCAGGATATCTTCCCAGGCCCCCTGGCCGACACAGATAATGATGCGGCGTTCGTTGTACATATGGATATAGGGGTGATTGGGCGACATTCCGGCGATATAATCACAGGGGGAGTTCATGTAAACCAGATCATCCATGTAATCTCCGAAACTGTCACGGGAATCGTACAGCCCGGAGAGCGCCAGAACAGAGTCAAAATAATCCGGACGGCGGAAGAACAGGTTGGCCGCGTGCATGGCGCCCAGGGAACAGCCGAAAGTCATGATGGGGGTATAGGCGTGATTCCGCTCACCGGACAGATCACCGATGCGAGGAACCATCTGATCCACAATATAGTGATACCACTGCTCATGACGCTCAATGCGCCGGCGGGGGTCGCCGCCCTTGTCTGCCCAGGTTTCATTGTCAATGGTGTCGATGGAGTAGACTGTGATCTTTCCACTGTCAATCCAGGGGGCAAAAACATCCGTCATGTGGAAATTCTCGAAATCATAAAAACGGCCGGCCTGACAGGGGATAAACAAGACGGGTTTCCCCTGGTGGCCGTATACTTTGAATTCCATGTCGCGCCCAAGCGCGGGGGAATACTCTTTGAAATAACGTACTTCCATTGGTTCAGGTCTCCTTTTGAATCCACGGTTCTCAGATGAGATCCGTCAGACAATTCCGAGGCAGCGCATGAAAACGGGTGTGCCCTTTTCCCAGGAAGCCTCACAGTGGCTGCCAAACGGCTCGATGCGGAACGTGAGATCCACATTGAGGCTGAGCAGCAGGGAAACGGTTTCGCGCAGGGCACTGGGACTGGCCTCATGATTGCCCATCTCCTCGGTTCCGTAGTCCATATAGATCTGTGTATGCGGCAGAGGAGAGGTGGACCGGAGCATCTTATGGACTCCGGCAGGGTCTACCCACAGACTTGGCGAAACGCAGAGGGCTTTCGAAAAATCGGCATTATAGGCCGTCACGGCATAGAGGCTGATGAGTCCGCCCATGGACGAGCCGCCGATATACGTATGATCCCGGTCCGGAAGAGTTCGGAAAGTGCGGTCCACCCTGGGCTTCAGGTCACTAAGGATAAAGCGGAGCGTCTTATCGGCCCACCCCTCTATGTAACTGTAACCCGGCATGTTATGCGAAAAAGGAGCGTATTCACAGAGACGCTCGTTTCCGAAAGGATTGCTCTCAATACCCACCAGGATGCACTGCGCCCCGGAATCTTTCATGAACTGGGACAGATTCCAGGATTTGCCGAAGGCGGCGTCCCGGTCATAGAACAGGTTCTGGCCGTCAAAGAGATAAAATACGGGGAAACGCTTTTTCAGTTGTCGGTCATACCCCGAGGGCAGACAGATATAGATGCGGCGTTTAAAATCGGGTCGTAGATCGGGAACGGACATATGCCACTTCGTGATCATCAAAAATAGCTCCCAGCTGTGTCGGAATAACAGATCCTCCCGGGTGCCTTTTTGTCAGGTTGAGAGGATCAAACGCCATGGTAGTATAGGCGAATGCGTTCCGTTTGTCAATGAAGAAATTCAGGCCGGTCCGGATTACCCGGCTCGAACGGAACAGAAAAAGCAGCAGAAAGCGAAACGCTTTCTGCTGCTTTTCATATCAGGACTTTCACGGACAGACCGTGCAGGAGACGGGCTTTGAGCAGCCGCAGACGGGCTGCAAAGGACATCTGACCGGACATCTGTCGGTAAAGCGCATCTGCCTCATCAATCTCACTTGCAGTGGGTTTCTGTCGGCTGTAACCGGCTCTGCACACCGCTCTGCTGAACGCGTCGGTACTGAGGGGCTCAGGCAGCAGGCCGGGGAGCCGCGCGAGGAAGGTGGCGGGAGCCTCACCGGGCTCGGGAACGATGCGCATGCAGGCCAGTACCTGCAGGATGGCCGCATAGTAGACGAGCAGCGCATTTCGCCGTCCTTTCTGACGCATGGAAACATAGGCGGGGGAGGAGGTGTAGAGTCGCAGAGCCACAACGGCAATCAGGAGCAAAAGGAGAAGGATGCCCAGAAGGAGGGAATAGAGCAGCTGATTTTCAGGGGGCTGTTCCTTATCCGGATCCTCCGGAGGGGGAGTGTTTGTCGGGGACGGGGTTGGCGCAGGCGAGGGTGTCGGCGTTGGCGTGGTTGTCGGGGCCGGATCGTCGCTGTTTTCCGGAGACGGAGAGGGGGTTGTCACCGGCGATGGGGAGGGTGAGGGAGAGGGATCGGGCCGGGGTGATTCAGACTCCGGCGGCAGAGCGGCTCCACTGGTATTGCTTCCTGAATTCGGGCCAGGTGTGGGATCGAACGGAAGCCAGCCGAAACCGGAAAAGTAGATTTCACACCAGGCATGTGCATTTTCCTGCGTGACATAGGCAATCCCATCCTGTTCCGGACGGGCATAGTATCCCTCAATGTACCTGGCCGGCAGGCCAATGGCCCGCGCCATGACGGCCAGACTGCTGGCAAAGGAGGTGCAGTATCCACGCTTTTCCGTAAACAGAAACCAGGAGACGAAATCCCGGGAAACGGGCGGTTCACCCTGATCATAGGTATAGGTGTAATGGGTGGAGAGATACGTGGACAGTGCCAGGGCACGTTCAAAGTCCGTCCGGGCATTTTCGGTAATCTGCCGGGCCAGGGCATAGACCTCATCCTCCACAATCTCCGGCAGGGCAAGGTATTGTTTCTGAATGGTTTCCTCAAGCCAGTTATCCGGTGTTCCAGCGGCGTCAAGGACAAGATCACGGATGCCCTCCGTCTGAGAGGTCAGCCGGATTCCGGTAAAATCATACAGCTGTCCGGCGGTCAGGGAATCCGTGGCAAACAGTTCACTGGCCGGCGAAAAATAGGGGACGAGTCCCTGGCCGGTCAGGTTGCTGAACCGCTGGGTGACAAAGAGTGTGCTGGTGCTGTCCGATTCCATATAAACCCGGATGGATTCCCCGGCGGGAAAACGGGTCGCAACAGACTTTGCTGGCCGGTTGGTATCGAAAATGTTCCGCCGCATGGAGAGGAACCTCGGGTCGATAAACAGGTAACGCCGTCCGCCAATGGTATCCTGCCAGGCAAACCCGTCATACGCATTGAGGATGGTTCCTCTCAAAAGGACGGGGCCGGATGACATGACCTGCATCACCCTGGCATCCCCCGGATTGACTTTCCCGCCGAGACGGGAGGAGCCGTACGGCTGCCAGCCGGCGCTGTACAGGGAGAAAGTGGTCCGGGCATCGGTAAAGAACAGGTAGTCATCAATGGCTTTGCGGACCGTGCCGGCGACACTTTCAAGACCGGAACTGGCAGTTGGAATCACAGGAAGAAGGAAAAGGGCCACGAGGATGGCGGCGGCTGAGGAAAGGATGCTGGCCAGGTAACGGGTACTGCTCTCGCGAAAGGAGAGGAGGATGGCCAGGATGACGGGAAGGAGCCACAGGGGGCTGATGCTGCTCTTTCCCATGGCAATGGGAATAAAGACCAGCAGGGAAAGGGGAATGGTGGCCAGGTAGGATTCCTCACCTGCGCTGACCGCATTGGCCAGGGCGGA
>JAFUBF010000459.1 GCA_017460325.1 Clostridia bacterium
ACCGGTGCAAGCCTTGTGGCGTTCTGTGCCTATAAGAGCAATGAGGAAAAGGTGGATGCATTCCTCCGTCGTCACGGCATTAAGGTGAAAACGCCGGGCAGGAGCTTTGAGACGATGTCCGTCGAGGACCTGATGCGCACCAAGGAAGATATCGAGGATCTGATTGCGGAAAAAGAGCTGCAGGATCAGAGTGTGACGGTCAATGCGGAGCCTGTATCGGAGCCCGCACCGAAAGCTGCGCCGAAGTCTGCAGCAAAACCCGCGCCGGCTGTCTGAGAAATTCAAAAAAACGGTTGTGACAGGCTTTGCCTGTCGCGACCGTCTTTTTTGCTTTCTGTCAGACTGCAGGAATCAGGGACTCAAAAAGAGGGAAAAGGAGGAGACTCAAAAAGATGCTGAATCCTGCGCCGGCGAGGACGTCGGAGGGATAATGCTGACCGGTGGCTACCCGCAGAAAGCAGATCAAAACGGCCAGCAGAACCAGAAAGAGGGTGAACGGGAACGGCGGATGAAGAAAGAGAACGGCCATCAGGATGGCGACGGCGGAGGCAGCATGGCGGCTGGGCATGCTCTTTCCCTTGCCGGGCATATGCCGGCCCACCGGTGGCAGATGGAAAACATCATACGGACGCGGACGGTTGATGAGCGTTCTCAGCAGGGTGACTAACACGAAACAGAGGGCGGGAACGGCCAGAAAGGGCCAGAGCTTCGCTGAACGGTTTATCATCAGAAAAAGGGCATAGACCACGTAAACGCAGGCAATGATCAGGGTTGGAACATGCAGGAGGGATTCCCCCAGGGGTAGCCTTGAGAGAAAATGACGCGTTTGTTCGGTGAGGTTTCTGTATTGGTCTCTGGTCATGAAATGCTCCTTCAATATTGCTTTGGTTTCCTGCCCGCAAGATGGACAGGAGGCATGACTTGACACACCGGTGCAGATCACCGGGCCTCCCTCTTTCTCCAAGCCGTCCGTGGTCCGGAATCGTTTTTCAGAGGATATCAGCACCGGCAGAAAAAGCGGCCATCCCGGGGATGACCGCCTGTACAGTGTCAGTCGTTTTTGATGTGCGTCTCCTCGATCTGGGCCAGACTGATCAGCATGTCAACGGTCCGTTCAATGCCGAGGAGGGCGGAGTTGATGGAGATGTCGTAATTCTGTGCCTTGCCCCACTTCCGGTCCGTGTAACGGAAATAATGGTTTCCGCGTTCCTTGTCCGAGGTGGAGACCATCTTCATGGCAGTGGCCTCATCAATCTTCTTCAGTTTCATGATACGGGCAACCCGTACCTCAATCGGTGCATGAATGAATACGTTGATGGTGTTGGGACGGCCGGCCAGAATATAGTCAGAGCAGCGCCCGACGATTACGGCAGGTGCCTTGGCTGCAATATCCCGGATGACCTGTGCCTGTGAGATGAAAATGGCCTCTGAGAGGGGCAGATACTGGGTTGAGAAAAAGCCGTTGGTGTATGCAGTGGATGCAGCCAGATTGTGAATGAACCCACTCTTGGCACGCTGCTCATTCTGCTCGATATATTCATGCGACAGTCCGCTCTTCTCTGCAGCCAGGGAAATCAGCTGTTTGTCATAAAAAGCGATTCCCAACTTGCTTGCAACAAGAGATCCGATCTCATGGCCTCCGCTGCCATATTCACGTCCTATGGTAATTATAAGAGGGGTATCCATGTTCTCTGCTCCTTTCCGGGTATCGCAATCTGTCATTCAGTTCGCTTTTGTATGTGCTCAGGCGTGCCTGTCCGGCAAAGCGGCGGGTCAATACATTCGTTTATTCTGACCAAGCTTCTAACTGAATTATAGCACAGGTTAACCAGTTTGCCAAATATCCTGTGTCAATTTTCCGGACGGCCGGGAGAGTTTTTTCGGGAACAATGCTCCCTGTCTGGAATTACCCGGGAATCAGGGGACGGTCCTCCTTCCAGGTCCACCCGGCTCCTAAAAAGGGACGAACAGCAAAAGAGAGCTGCAGATTCAGCAGCTCTCAGAACAGCTATTTTCGATTCAGGAGAAGGAGTCCCACGCCGCACAGGAAGATGAGGGCAACAAAGAGAGAGAAATGCGAGGAATCACCGGTTGAGGGGAGATCGGCAGGTTTGTTTTCGGACCAACTGATTGCCACCGGGGACAAACCGTGGAAACGGACCTGAAGGCCGTTTTTCGTTTTTGTCACCGGAGGAGTTTCAATATCCCCCGGGCGGTACTTTCCGATATGCTGCGTGATCATGTGACTGATCTGGAAACTGTGATGATCCGCTGAAACCCCCACCGGATAGGGAAGCGTAACAAGAAGCCCATCATCCGGGAAGTTCTTTTCATCCGCCACAACCCAGTTCTTCCCATCCGTCAGAACGCGCAGCTCAAGGTCAATGTATTTCGTTTGGGACTGAACCGGGGCATTTGAGGGAAGCTGATTGAATAGAGCAGTCTTGATTTCCGATACCGATGAAAACCGGTTCTGAACCGAGGCGGGAACGGCGGCAGAATTGCTGAGTGATGTCTCAACCAGTTTGCTGCTGATATTGTCCACTTCCCGGACTTTCTCCTGGAAGGAAAAGGTGACCGGGTTATACCTGAAGTTTTCGCAGGCGTCATGCCTGACGGTTGCCCCGCTGAACGATCTGAAGCCGATGACGGAATTTGTCGGCAACACTTTGATTACGGCGTACCGCTGGAAGAACGGAATACTGTCAGATTCAGAAAAGGTGACGGAAATGTCGTATCCGTTTCCGCCTGTTTGTCTCCCGCTGTTGTCCAGATCGAGGAGGAGGATACCGTCTGCAACCCAGTCACAGTCATGATCATACAGTTCTGACTGGCTTAATATGTAGAAAAAGGCGTGGTATGGAATCGTGACCTGGCCATTTTCCAGATGAATCGTATAATGCTCCTTTGGTGACATGACGCTGTGGATGGTGAGGTCACGGCCTGGCATCCTGAACCGCGTTTCATCATAAGCACGATCGGGATGGGATTCCATTATGACTTTGGGAGCGGCACCCTCTGTGACATCTTCCCAGCCGCTGTAGTACCGGTTATCATCGATTCCCTGCAGATCTTCCATGGCACAGATTACAGATACATCGACGCCGGCCGGGATGGAGTAGGAATCTGAGGGGTAACTGATCTTCGTTTTTTTCTTCCATTCGTCTTCGACCTTCTCCTCCTCCAGGAGGGAATGCCAGCGTCCCGCTTCAAAAACGGAGACTTCAATCTTACAGTCGGAGGTCAGCGTATAGGAATCCGCGATGGTTGAAACGGAAAAGAGGATCAGGGCAAGAAGCAGGATCTGAAAACCCCAAAGAGGCAATCTGGGTGAATGATTCCGGGATATATAGACACTCCCTTCTCGCTGTAATAGCCTGATTGTAAGAAAGGCATTTGTGCATGTCAAGTCTGGACAGTGTGTATTTACGACACAGAACCTTCTGATTCTGTAATGCGTTCAGGGGCTGTCCTTTGCCGGTTCCCCTCAATGATACAGAAAACCGGCTCTCTGCTTTTCAGAGAGTCGGTTTTCAGTCAAAAAGCCTGAACGCTGCCCGGCAGCAACGAATTCATCTGTCTGAACCTGTGCTGTCCGGGTCACGCAGGAGAATCTTTCGGTTCAGGCCGGTGAGCTTTTGCGCACAGCAGGTGATCTCAAAGAGCAGCAGCATGACATTGGTACCCGTGTCGAGATGATCAATGGCAAGGGAGACTGCCGTTGCCAGAATGATTCCCTCCGCCGGGATACCGAGACTGCTGAATAAAATGCTGTAACACAGGAGATCTGCACCTGAGATCGGCGGTATGGCGATGGTGAGCAGCGTACAGGTCAGAATGGCCGTAACAACCCATGGACTGTCAACGGCGACCTGGTAGATTTCCGCCAGACAGAAAACAAGCACGGTAAAGAAGATCACAGTGAGCGGCATATAGATGACCGAGCCCAATGGGTATATGAACGAAGCCAGGCTTTTTCTTACGCCGAGCCTGTTGTCACAGGCCTCCATTCCCAGAGAGAAAGCGGATACGCTGGATGCGGAGGCGAATGCCACGATAAATGGCGGCCACACTTTTTTCAGCAGCAGCATCGGGGGACATTTCAGACGAAGGGATGAGAGGAGCCATATGGCCACGGTACAGAGGAGGATGAAAACGGCAATCAGGAGAATCGGTTTCAGTACCTGCAGAAGAACGGGTATTTTCCCTGACCAGAACAGACGAAGCAGCATATTGAAAACAAACAGCGGAATCAAAGTGCACACCAGGGAAATGACCCGCTGAAACAGGATGGCCGATTCTCCAATCAGATGGCGGATACGCTTTCCGCTTTCCCCGATGGACAGAAGGCCGCAGGCGATGAAGATGGAGATGACGATGATGTGAAGTGAATTGCCTGTCCTGAAGGGATCGATGATATTTGTCGGAAGGATGTCAAAAAACATCCGGGTGATCTGACCAAAGGCAGAGGCATGATCCTGTACGCCGGTGGAAAAGTTCAGATGGATGAAGGGAAAAACGGCGACGGCAGCTGCCACACTGATGGCAAAAGAGATCCCGACAAACCGTGAAAGAACGGTCCGTCCCACCCGTCCGAGGGTGGCGGAATCCCCCATCCCCAGAATGCCGTTACAGATTGTCAGGCAGATGGTTACTCCGGTAAACGTATTAAGCAGACCGAGAAAACAGTCTGCGGCGGGAGAAAGGACGGATTCGGTGATTGCCCGGCGTACATTTTCCGGGAAAACGGGTCCCAGCAGGCCCAGGATCACGGCGGAAAGGACGGCAATCAGAAGATAAAACGGGGTACTGTGTTTCGGCCTGTCTGTCAGAACAAGGGAAACGGTATTGATCTTTCCTCTGCAGTTCCAGGCAGGAAACAGGCCGAGGGAACGCATCATGTCATCCCTTAGCGGGGTATCGCTTCCCCCGGAGGGATCGAACGGGTCCGATTCATAACGAAGATTGAGTGTGTTCCGCCCGAACCGCGTTCCGAAACCGATGAGGATCTTTTTCCCCCTTCCGCAATGCTTCAGAATATTGAGGAGGAGTTCCTCTACGGTCAGACGGATTCGCTGGATACTGCTGCTTTCCATTCGGAGACTCTTCAGATATGCCTGCACACTGGCAGAAATGGTATCAATGGCGACTTCATCCAGCGCGTACTCCTGATAGACCAGCTTCATGCGTTTCCTCCCCCGATGACTTGTTCGGACACTTTTGAAGTCTTTACCGGATTCGCTCCGGGAATCCTCTCCCGCGTGAGCACAGGGCTGATTATAGGGGAAGCCTCTGAGGATGTCAATTCGCGCGGAGCAGGTGGTGGAAAGCCTTCGGGGATCCCCCTTTTCGCCTCTTCGGTGGAAAAAGCCCGGTGCCCTGCGCCAGGGTGTCAGAGAATATCACCCGTCAGTCATTCCGTGCCGAAAGCCAGAGAAATAAGAGGGGATGTGGCCTGTACACACGTATCACCTTTCGGGCTCCTCTTTCTTTTTCTGCAGGAATTGGGTATAATCCTGGACAATTACCTGAGGGGGAGAACACAGTGGACGGAACATGGGAGAAGGGCAGCCTTCAGCTGTCCGGTACGGAAATGGAGTATATTGCCTTTGGCAGCGGATCCCGGAATCTGGTGGTGCTGCCGGAGCTGAGCTTTCGGCCGCTTCGGGGAGTCGGAGGCGTTCTTGCCAGAAAATATCGCATTTTTGAAGGGGAATGGCGGGTCTGGTTTCTTGATGCGAAGGAGAATCTGCCGGACATTTGTACGGCGGAGGATCTGGCGGAGGACGCGGCGGTGGCCATGCAGAAACTGGGGATAGATCGGGCAGATGTGCTGGGCATCTCCATGGGCGGAATGGTGGCGCAGTATCTGGCGCTTCGTCATCCGGAACTCGCGGCGAAACTGGTTCTGGCCGTCACCCTCAGCCGTTCCAATGCGGCGATGACAGAAGCGGCGGAGAAATGGGCAACGGCGGCGGCAGCGGGCGATTATGAAAGTGTGGCCAGGGACATGCTGACCAGAGTATATTCAGAGGCCTTTGTCGCGCGGTACGGGAAAGTGTTTCCCATGACGGCGCATATGGAGCCCCTGAGAGATCCGCGGCAGTTTGTGCGTCTGGCCAGAGCCTGCCTTACCTGCGATACGTATGATGCGCTTCCTTCTCTTCGGTGTCCGGCACTGGTCATTGGTGGCCGACAGGACCGGGTTGTAACAGGGGAAGCCTCAGTTGAAATGGCGGAGCGCATAGGGTGTCCGTTGTACATGTATGAAAATCTGGGGCACTCCGCATTTGAGGAGGGAACGGATTTTGTGCAGCGGGTGTATGATTTCCTGAAGAAGGAAGGACCGGAAAGGAATTTGACAGAGGATGGAAACGAACAGACAGCCCTTTCTGCAGTCGGCACCGGGCGTGTTTCTGCTGGCTTCGCTTTGTAATATTCTCTGGGGAAGCGCCATTCCCTTCATCAACCTGGGCTATCGCAGTTTTGCAGTGGCAAGCGGGGACACGGCGTCGCAGATTCTGTTTGCCGGACTGCGCTTTACCCTTGCCGGGATCCTCACGGTTGTCATTCGGAGTATCATGCTTGGGCGCCTGGCGGTACCGAAAAAGGGCAGTACTGGTCGTGTCCTTGTGCTTGCACTGACGCAGACGATGCTGCAGTATTTTCTCTTCTATATCGGTGTGGCCCGCACGGAAGCGGTGAAATCCTCAATTATCCAGGGACTGAATTCCTTTGTTGCCATCCTGGTGGCCTGCTTTGTGTTCCGGACAGAGAAGATGACGGTGCGGAAAATGGTGGGCGGGCTGCTGGGCATTGCGGGAATCGTGGTCGTGCAGCTCAGGGGCAGCGGCCTTTCCTCTAAACTCAGTCCAGGCGGGGAGGGAGCGCTGTTCCTGTCCATGGTGACCGCTGCGTTTAGCTCCAGCCTGATTAAGCGCTTCGGCCGGGAAGATGACCCGATGACCCTCAGTGGCTGGCAGTTTATGGTCGGAGGCCTGGTACTGGCGGCGGGTGGCCTGCTGGCCGGCGGACATCTGACGCCGGTCAGTCCGCTGGCGTTCCCGACCCTCCTGTATCTCGCACTGCTTTCGTCTGTGGCCTATTCCCTCTGGGCGGTTCTGCTCAGCTGCAATCCGGTTTCAAGAATCGCGGCGTACATGGTGCTCCAGCCGATTTTCGGTGTCCTGATTACGATGATTCTGACAGGGGGAAACAGCCCGGTTTCCCCGGTGCGGATCATTGTGGCCCTCGGCCTGGTTTCTGCGTGCATCATCCTCATCTCATCTGACCGGAAAAGAACGTGATATCCGTTCTTTCCGAGTAAAAAAGCCGTCCACTGGACGGCTTTTGATTACTTCCGGGTTGGGTCGGATAACAGGGCTGTCTTTTTCCACCTGCCCCGGAGATACATGATAAAGGTGATGATGGCACCGGTGGACCAGGAAATGAGCAGGGAAACGTACATCATGGCACAGTTGCCCTGGGGCAGTTCCGGCGTCCTGGTCAGTGCCACAAGACCATAGGCGAGGGGGATGCGCAGGGCGATGGAGGTGATGATGGAGATCCACATGGGGGTAACCGTATCGCCTGCGCCGCGCATGATGCCGGAAAGGCACTGCGTCACCTCCATGGCGATGTAACCGAAGGAGAGAATCTGCATCATGCGGTAACTCAGATCAATGAGTTCGGCGGTCTGGGTGAAGACCCCCATCAGGGCGCGGCCGAAAAGGAGAATCAGGTCCGTGATGACGGCGGAGACGCCCATGGCAGTGAATGTTCCGTTTCTGGCGCCAATCAGGACCCGGTCCATCTTTCCCGCACCGATGTTCTGGCCGGCAAAGGTGGTCATGGCAGAGCCGAAGGAAAAGGCGGGCAACATGACGAATCCGTCGATGCGCATGACGATGACGTTGGCGGCAATGAACAGTTCACCGAAACTGTTGGTCAGGGACTGGACGACGATCATGGACATGGAAAAGATGGCCTGCGTAATTCCAGAGGGAACGCCAAGGCGGATCAGGGAGCGGGTGTAACGCCCTCTGGGATTCAGGTATTCCGCCCTGAGATCAAAGATGTCAGACATGCGGGTCAGCTTGAACAGAGAGAGTGCGGAGGAAATAAACTGGGCAATGATGGTTGCCCAGGCAACCCCGGCGACGCCCAGGCCGAGTTTGGCCACAAACACATAGTCAAGGACAATGTTCACGACAGTGGCGACAAGCAGGTAACAAAGCGCAGAAACGGAATCGCCGAGTCCCCGGAGAACACCGCTCAGAATGTTGTAATAGCCGTTGCCTGCAATACCGATGAAGATGATGGTCAGATAGGACTGACACCAGTCGATAATGCTCTCGGGCGTATTGAGGAGACGGAGCAGCGGACCGGAAAGAAGCGGGCCGATGATCATGATGATCAGGGAGGCGATGCCGGTCAGGGTGATAGAGCACCCAATGGTTTTGGAGAGATCTTCCCGCTGCGCAGCACCGAAGTACTGGGAGACCATGATACTGGCACCCACGGAGATCCCCATGAAAAGGACCAGCATCAGGTTCAGAATGGGACCGGCACTGCCGACGGCCGCCAGGGCATTGTCACCGACAAAACGGCCCACGATGATACTGTCTACGGTGTTGTACAGCTGCTGAGCAATGTTGCCCAGGAGCATGGGAATGGTAAAGCGGACGATCTGCCTGACCGGATTGCCGACGCGCATATCGACGGTGTCAAAAAGGTTCATAGGGGCCTCCATATGTTCTGTTTACGCACAGTGTGCGGGGAAACAGGAATCAAAAGTGGTACGGGAACCGAGCAGAGATGCGGAACCGGGAAGTCAGAGAAAGAAACATAGCTGCAAGCATTGGCCGGAAATGAATGAGACGGAAAAAGCATGACCGACATGCGGTCATGCTGAACGTCAAAATTTCCTGTTTCTTATGCGAATTTTTTGTAGATTACCATTTCAGCCTGCTGATTATGGATGAAAACCTTGACCTCGTCCGCAACGTGCGAGACAACGGACTTCTCCAGCTCATCCCATGCGGCTGCGCGGTCTTCGCTGCTGTCCTTATTCGAATAGAGATCCTGGCGGTACTTGACCATGGACCATTCGACATCATACAGAATGTCCTGAGGACTGTCGTGGATGCCGGAATTCATGACCGAGTTGGTAAACGCGACAACGTCCTGATCAGCATTGCGGTCAAAGAAATCACGAAGGTGACCCATAAAGCCCCTGGCGGACTCGTTCTTTCCGCTGGTAGAGGCGGTGAGAAGCTGCTCCCGTTTGACGGTGTTCATCCGGGTATCAACCAGAAGATGGAGCATATAAGTTCCATCCTCATCTTCAATCCAGAACTGACCGGACTTTTCACCGGTGATGGAGCGCATCATGCCCATCAGTTCCTCGGAAAGAAGACGAAGCTGGAGGACAGCTTTCGGAGGGAGTTGCTTATACTGGCCGACACGCTCTGCCAGACCTAGTGCCTCATCCATTCCGACGCCGTTACTGGATACAAGAACTACATCTGTTTTCATTGAATCCTCACTCAATGGTCAGAATATCAGAGAAGCCGGTAACATCAAAGACTTCCTGAACAATCTCGTTTACATTGGTCACCTTCA
>JAFUBF010000460.1 GCA_017460325.1 Clostridia bacterium
GGAGGCGATGGTTACCTGGACCGGACATACGTCTCTGGAGGTGCGCGTAGACAGTTACGTTGAATCGCTTAACGGGGAGAGGACCCCGATTAACCGAACTTACGTGGTATACGTGGCGCTGGATGACCGGGAACGACCGGTATCGATTCCACCGTTTGTTCCGGAGACGGAAGAGGAAAAAAGGGAATACGAGGCGGCAAAGGAAAGAAGAGAACGCCGCCTGGCAAGACAGACAGAGATGCGTCGCTGAGCGGGGATCGCCTGTGTCGGGGAGGATCCTGCCACTACACAGCGGTGCAGATGAGGCGCTTCGGTTTGTGCGTATCATGAGAGGATTTGGAAATGGCGAATGTTTTTGATTACCTGACGTGGCGTGCGGATGTCCCACTGTCCGTGGACCCGTTTAATGACGTGGACAATCTGGTGCTGGCCCAGCTTTCCTATACGGATTTTTCCGGAATTGTCCCGGGGGACTGGACCCGGATTTCACTGTCGGATGCCGCCAGAGCATTTTACAGCCTTCATTCACGGGAGGAGATTCAGGCCGATAAATCCTTTACGGCCAAAGCGCCCTTCCTGATGGATGAAATGATTCAGGGAGCCCGGTTCGAAGGGACGTTACTCAGCCGATATGTCAATGAGATCGACCCGGAAAAGGGCATTCAGCTTTCGGCACTGACGTATGATCTGCCGGATGGAACGAGGTACATTGCGTTTCGGGGAACGGACGGGACCGTCGTCGGGTGGAAAGAGGATTTCAATTTCAGTTATCTGCCGGAGACCGAGGGACAGAGCCGGGCGGTTCAGTATCTGAACACTTCGGGTGCGGATTTCAGAGTGCCCCTTCGGGTGGGTGGCCACTCCAAGGGAGGAAACCTGGCCATGTATGCAGCCTCGTTCTGTGAGCCCGAGGTTCAGGAACGCATTCTTGCCGTGTATTCCAATGACGGGCCCGGGTTCCGGATGCAGGTGGTGAAATCAAGGGAATATGAGCAGATTTTGCCCCGAATCCGGAGCATTATTCCGGACAGTTCCATGATTGGCATGCTGCTCAACAACCGGGCGCAGCCGCTTGTTGTGAAAAGCAGTGCGGCGGGGATGGTTCAGCATGATGCGTTCACCTGGCAGATCAGGCGAAACCGGTTTGAGGAAACAGTTCTGTCGGATATGAGCCAGGTGGTAAGCAGGACCCTCAGTGACTGGCTCTGTCAGGTCAGCGATGAGGAAAGGGCAAACCTGATCAATACCATTTTCTCCCTTTTTGAGTCTACCGGAAAGGATTCCTTCAGGGAAATCGGCGAGCAGGGGTGGAAGGGTGTAGAGACCATGATGAATCACTTCCGGTCGCTGCCGAAGGAGAAACAGCAGGAAGCGTTCCGGCTTCTGACCATGCTGGGCATGAGCAGCGGAATGGCAGCCATGGATTACCTGCGCAACATGGCCATGGGCCGGCGGGAGGAGCAGAAGGCTGAGACAGGCGGTGGAACCGTCCCGTTTCAGATCGGGACCGCGGAAAAGGGGAAGGGCTGATCCGGGATTTCAGTTCGGACCCGAAGAAAAACGACGGATAAAGCATACAAAACGTATGGTTGACGGAACGGATTTTTCGTGATACATTGTACCCGCTAAAAGCTGGATGGCAGAGACCATCAGAAAGGAAGTACCCTGCTTTGAAGTACGAAACCAGTCAATTTGGTGTCACAAAGGCCGGCGAACCGGTAACGGCGTACACACTCAAAAACTGCAATGGAATGTCTGTGACCATTCTGGATTACGGCTGTACCATTCAGTCCCTGATTGTTCCGGACAGGTGGACAAAGCCCATTGATGTGGTGCTGGGATACAGGACGATAGAAGAATACGAAAACCAGGGCGGTTTCCTGGGAGCGTTTGTCGGGCGCGTCGGAAACCGGATCGGCAAGGGCACGTTTGATCTGAACGGGGAAACCTATCATCTGGTTCTCAATGACCGCGGGAATCACCTGCATGGCGGGACGATTGGTTTTGACAAGAAAGTTTATAAGGCACGGATCGTCGGAGATGAACTGATCTTTACCGGATTCAGTCCGGATGGCGAGGAAGGATATCCCGGCAATCTGACCCTGACGGTTTCCTACCGTCTTGGCGACGATGATACCCTCCGGATTACGTACAGTGCCGTCTCGGATAAGGACACCCTCTTCAATCCGACCAACCACAGCTATTTCAATCTGGCAGGCTCCGGCAGTGTTCTGGATCACGAACTGCAGATTTTCGCCCGTCAGTTCTGCGTCAATCACAATAACTGCCTTCCCACCGGTGAGCTGATGAACACGGA
>JAFUBF010000461.1 GCA_017460325.1 Clostridia bacterium
AATTATGGACTCGAACTTCAGACGTGCAGTGTCACTGGCATCGACGACACCCAATCCCCTCCTGTCCATGTTCGGCCGACCCATCACAGTAGTTCTGCTGATCCTGACGGTTTCGGCACTGCTGGGACAGACGCCTGTTGTAAAGAAGATGCTGAAAAGGAAGTAGTTTTCGCTCGAATATACAGAATACAGAGAGGGCAGCCGCCTGTGCAGGATGCCCTCTCTGTATTCTGTTATTCCGGATCGGATGGCGGCGCCTCAGCGATGGTCATAGAACAGGAACCCTGATTTATCGGACGGATACTGAAAGACAGTGCGGGAGCATCCGGAAAGAGACGAAGGAGCCCCTCGAAGCTTTCCCTGGCAAGTGCCGCTTCGCGCAGGCGCGTGACCAGGGAAAACGCAGATGGGAATATTTCCAGTACAGGCCTTCCGGGGAATTCCTCGCTGCTTTTCCCGAAGCGCTTCGCGAAAGCGGAATTGACGTACAGAAACTGTGGCATGTGGGAAGATTCATGAATGGTACAGGCAGCAAAAACAACCGGCAGGTCATCAATGAGGCGGAAAACCTCGGAAGAGTTGGAAAGCGGTGTATGATACTGCTTGTTTTCATCATGGGCCTGAAGAAGCCGGTTTTCGGCTTCCCTGGCCTGTTCATCCAGGTCCGGATATTCGGAAAACAGAACCCCTCCGCTTGACAGATAGAGGGTTATGGGCGTATGGTCGACTTCCTGCACGGAACGGGCAACCTGGTGAATATCCTCCTGAAGCTTTTGCAGTGACCATGATTCCCGAACCTGACAGAGAATGACATATTTGTGACCGGCATAACGTGCAACCGCACAGGTCCGGCCGAAACTGCTGCGCTTGAAGGCACGGCCGAGGGTGACAATAACCTGGTCTCCGAAAGCATACCCATACTGTTCATTAATCGACTGGAAGTTGTCAATGGAGATATGCACACGGTAAAAATCTGTGCCGCGAAGGTAAAATTCATCCCTGTACATAGATGCTTCCTCCGCAACACCACGGGCATTCAGAAGGCCGGTGATCATGTCACGGCGATCTGTTTCGGTTCCCCTCAGATCGTTGACTGTCAGCAGTTCCCTGTCGATAAAATAGCCCATGAGACCCTGAATTTCGCCATTGGCATCATAAAGAGGCGTCTTACTGGCAAGAATGTCCTTGTTTTCGCCGTTGCTGATGCATCTGCCGGGAATGTTGTGCTTTGTGAGCCCTTCACGAATGACCTCCAGCTCGTCGTTCATGTACTGGTCCGGATGCACGTGCCACCCCAGGTCTTCGTCGTTTTTCCCTATGATTTCATCAACGGAATCAAACCCGTAATAATCCAGAAATGCCTTGCTGGCACCAAGAAAATGGCGGTTCCGGTCTTTCCAGAAAATCCGGAGCAGGTCTGAATGAATCAGATTATGCCAGAGGAGTTCGGGAGGATAGTCCCCCGGCTCGCGGTTTGGAAGCGTGTCCGCCATGGAGGCGTTTATTGCATCATGGACATTGGCGATCAGGAGAAGATATTTACTCTCCCCTGCATGAAGGATGACGTACGCCTTCCACGTGTATCGGCCATGCCGGACACTGG
>JAFUBF010000462.1 GCA_017460325.1 Clostridia bacterium
TGAAGGGGTAAGACAGAGAGTGGAGAGTTGAGAGTGAAAAAAGCGGGGGCGGCCTTCGGAGGATTCCGGGGGCCGTTCTTTTTTGCTTTTCAGTCAACGGGGACGGTTCCAGTCAACGGGGACGGTTCTATTTGACTCCCTCAGTCAACTGGGACGGTTCCAGTCAACTGGGACGGTTCTATTTGACTCCTATTTCCAGCAGAAGGAGTCATTCAGAACCGTCCCCGATGACTTGGTCCCCGATGACTTGGAAGGAGTCATTTAGAACCGTCCCCGATGACTTGGGGCATCAGGATCCCGACAAATGGCTTATGGAAAACAGGTCACTCCATGTTCTTTTACGTGACACATGTGTGTCCTCAGCTGTTACAATATTTTACGCATGACTGCTTGTTCTTTTTCCCTGGCAACTTCAATAAATCCTGCTTTTTGATAAAGGTATAAAGGCCCTTGATAATCAAAATCATTTCGTTGATCAGAGAGTTTTGCGTACCCTTCAACAGCAGCATATCCCATTGATTTGGCGTCTGTACATACTCTGTCAATAAATGCCGATGCTATGCCCATTCCCCGGTATTCAGGTGCGATTTCAAAACAAACTATCGAGATCGTTTTTCCACAGGTGATATCCCTCGCAAACGCTGGAACAAACCTAACGTAACTCTCCATATCCGCCGCATTGCACCACCCGACAGATTGATCTCCGTCATAAGCCAGGTATCCGTGAATCTGATTCCTGTCAAGCATTTCTGCCGCATATGTGCGCAATGTTTCTTTCACACCATTTGATTTAAATTCACTGACCATCTTTGCGATCTGTTCTTCTTCCTGATTGGGGGAAGTGCAGTAACACGGACCGTTTGGATTATTATCCGTAAAAGCTCTGTTATCGAAAAAGTCAAGATAATCACTGCTCAATTCAGAGGTTAACGGCCGAATAACGATTGTTTTCATCAGGCATTCACTCCATAAACATCAATATGCTTTTTCATTTCCCTGACTATGTCCCTGACGTACTTGTTGTCTGTATTAATCACAATATCCCCCGGGCAGGGCGGAAGATGTAGCCAGTAATAATTCGTTTCGCCATTATCACCCCTTTTGTCATGCCGCTTTTTCAGCGACTCCTCAGAGCAGGTGAGTGTAAAAGCGATGGTTTCATAATCCTTGTTCGTGATCCCATTCAGGATGTGTTCCCGAATCTTCAGATCCGTCAGCACGACCGAGGTGAAAAATACATATTCAAAATCCGAATCCAGATAGTTGGAGATAACAAAGGACATGCTTCTGTCTCCGTTACGGAGCCGGCTGTCCGAGACGGAAAATGGATGGACGCACCAGCACCAGTCCCCGTCCAGATATGCGCTGTTGTTGTAGCTTTCAAAAAGGCGCGTACCCACGGAAGTCTTGCCCACACAGGGAGACCCGCTGATGAGGATCAGCTTCTTTATCATTGCCTGGTTTTCTCCTTTGCTGTAAATCTGAACAGCGGATCACCGTTTTCTTCGGTATTGTACTGCACCATGCCACCCTTCTCCATAGCCCGGGCGGAGGCGATATTCTCTTTGCTGCACCCGCCGTGCACACCGGAAAGTGCGTAATCCTCCGCGGCGATCCGCAGCAGTTCCTTTACGCATTGGGTTCCGTATCCCTTGTTTCGGTATGCTTCATCCAGCAGGATGAATATTTCAGGCTCTGAATGATTCCTTGTGCCGTCCAGCCCGCACCATCCCATGATTGTTCCGCGATGATCCTTTCTGCACACCGCCATGCACAGGTGAAAGATACAGCCTTTCGTATTCCTCCCGTAATTTCCCCGCATATAGGCAATGGCTTCCCGTGCCTCTGTATCAGAAAGCGGATGATGATCAGCGGGCCAGGTCCTTGCGACTTCTGTCAGGTCTTCCTCTGTGACGTAATGAAGGATCAGGTTTTCCAATTGATAATCCATCCTACCATTCCTCCAAATACCGATGGGTCTTAGCCGACAAAATCAAAAGTTAAGTCGCTTCTGTCAAATCCCGAACGACCATGTCTCAGGTACAATCAATGTACCACAAAACGCAGCCTTCTGAAAGTGACTATTCGTTACATATTCTGATAATCCTGCAAAGAAAAAACTCCCACGAGGCCATCACCCCGTGGGAGTTCGTGTTTCCCGGCCCTTATGCCGCGATCCGCATGTATTGCTCAACGCTGATGCGGAACTTGATCTCGACCTCGTAGTCGTCAACGGGGACGGTTCTATTTGACTCCTATTTCCAGCAGAAGGAGTCATTCAGAACCGTCCCCGTTGAATGACAGACTGGTGTTGTCTCCATTAGCTTCCGGGTCGATGATCCAACTTTATTCCCATTTCGATACGCATATTGTGTTCTTCAGGCCCTTTGTTGGAATAGGCGTATCGGTCAAAGCCTATAATCTCAAAGCCATTTTTCTGATAAAATGAAATCGCTTTAGAGTTAAAGCTCTGGGTTTCAAGCACTGCCATTCTCGCGCCGCTATTCACAGCATCCTCCATGATCTTTTCCAAAAGTATTGTTCCGATACCGGACTTACGGTCTGCTTCCTCAAAAATACAGATGTTGGATATTCTGAACCGATTATTCCATTTTTCATGGAAGCCCTCAACAAATCCAAGCATCCTATCGTTTTCAAACGCACCATACGCAACCGGATTATCCAGCCATTCCTGTAGGAAACTGTCCTTGATTGACATCTTTAATCCTGCCTCAGAGAGCACCCACTTCATTTTGAATCCTTCACCCTCCGGATCAATGGACAAATATCTGTCTGAATGGATCTCAGCGCTGTATTCTCTTCCCTGGTATTCCTGATTGTCCAGTTGCTTTATCTCCATTTTTACGCCTCCGTGGAAGGAAAAATGCATATATTATAGATTGAATCTATATCTTCTTTCATCCCTCTGTCTGCGCCACTATCAGCATAGATGTTCTATTTGACTCACATTTCTAACAGAAGGAGTCATTCAGAACCGTCCCCGATGACTTGTTGACAGAAGGAGTCATTCA
>JAFUBF010000463.1 GCA_017460325.1 Clostridia bacterium
CATTGTACACGAATCCGGTCGAACGATTCAATAAAAATACACCCCACATTGGTGGAGTGTGTTCATCAAATTAAGGACAACAGTTTTGTATTTCGATTGTAGTTTTATGTGTATATTGTGGTGTAACTTTGAACTCTTCAGCTCGTAGAATTTTCGCTCATCTGGGTTTTTGATTCGCATCAGAATCAGATAATGTGACCACGGCAGAGTGAACGGCACGTCTTTCAATTTCCCAAACAGTGTTTGGGATTTCTCGATCGCAAATTCAGTAAACAACGTTTGGGAAATTCGTTCCTGAAATGTCAGATAAAACTTTCTCGCATTTCGCAGTGTTTCCCTGGAATACCCGCGCCCAAATTCCTCCGTCAAAGCCTCGGACAGGCGGTCGATCACACGGGCTCCATACTGAGCGCGATCCTGTCCGTTCTGCTGTTCTTCCACAATCCACCGTCCCAGAGCGTAATTGGTCATAAGCTCAATGATGTTCACATGCTGGACAGCAAGTCCACGGGCATAACGGATCAGGTCAATGGAATTGCGGCACAGAGCGCCCATATCTGTGATAAAAGCGGATTCCGCTATAATGAGATCTGTCTTTTTCTTCATTTATCCCCACCTGCCTTCCGGCTCTCGTAAGCCTCTACCATGTCGTCATATTCATCGATGAACTTGTTAAGGGCACGCTCTATGGCCACTGTCTTCGACTGCCCTGCACGCTCACAGTATGCCTCAAGGCGGTCGAATGTGGCCTTGTCCATCTTAATGCTGATCGGCTGGGCATCTTTTTTCTGTCTTGGCATGTCACACCTCCGTGAACCTCTGTTCGCTTTTGACATTCCTGTTGTATTTGATTTTTGCGCATGAAAGAGGGGGTGAAGGATTACCTTGCAGAACAGCTCCCGGTTGTGACAGATATAACAGACCGTGTCCCCTCCTCAGGCGAACACTCCGTTGTGCAGACCGGTTCACAGCCTCCGGGGATCGGCATTCCATGTCCGGTGACACAGCGCCGGATCCGGCGGCTGGCCTCCGGACAGGTTCCGGTAAACGCGCAGCCTGGTCGATAAAACCTCTGTCCTCTGTTTTCCTCCGTTCTCCCCCTGAACACGTCCGTTACTGTCCCCCAAAGAACAGGTTTCTGGCATTCCCGTACAGAATGCCCTCTTTCTCCTGTTCTGTAAACGCCGCGTTCATGACCATATTCACGCACTCTTCATAGCGGTATTCCTTGAGTACCGAGGGATAATCCGTTCCGAAGAGCAGCCGGGAGGCGCCGAGAATGCCGGCAGACTTTTCAAGATACGTCGCTGTTTTCCGGTAAGGCTCCGGATCCGGGCGAATGTTGTGGGTCAGGCTCGAAATGTCCATCCAGACATTCGGAAGAGCCAGCCGCTCCATCGCCCAAAGCCACTGTCCCTCATCCTCCGCTTTCCCGTTGGGGGCCAGAAGGTGACAGAAAACAAACCGGGTCTCCGGATGGGACACCGCGAGATTTCGCGCCGCCTCCACCTGCCAGCTGGGGCTCCCAAACTTTCCGATATCCAGAATAATGACCTGCCCGTGACCGGCAGCATAGTCCACTGCTTCCCGCATGACCTCATCCTCAAGACGCAGGGCGGGATGCAGGCCGGTCAGGCCCGACCCGATACTCAGTTCAAACTTGACCGCCCGGAAGCCAAGATCCTCAAACAGGTGTGCCCGTACCCGTTTCATTCCGGCGGCATACGGATCATACATGGCCGCGCCGGTCAGCCGGTCCGGATACTGCTGCATGGCATCCCATGTGGCCAGATTCTGAAATCCGTAATAGTTTCCCTGAAGAAGAACCGCCCTTTCCACGCCGTTCCTGTCCATCTCCCCGATCAGATCCTCCGCGGTGACACGGTCCGCACCGATGCACTCCGGAATCAGCTGAATGACGGACCCGGTTGCGTACCTGGCCCTTCCGCTTCCGTCGCCCACCGCCCGCAGTTCCCCTTCCTCGCCGGTTCCTGCAATGGCTGAAACAATGTGCACGTGACTGTCAATAATTCGCATGTTTTCCTCCCTCTTTCGGTATTATCTTTTCCATCCCTGTTATCCTAACACAGAGTCACCGGCCCGTCAAATAGCCGGTCAGCATTGTGACCGGTCTGAGGTTTTTTTCTTTTCCAATCCCCAACAAAGTGATATACTGTTCCGGCAGGTCGGACATTCTTTTGCTCCGTTCCGCGTTTCTTCGCGCTTCATTGCCGGCTTTGTCCGTGCATTTCATCAAAAACTGTCAGGAGGTCCCTTATGCATCTTTCCACTACCTGCGTTCAGGGCGGCTATACCCCGGGTAACGGCGAACCCCGCCAGATTCCGATCATCCAGTCCACGACATTCAAGTATGAAACCAGCGAGGACATGGGAAAACTCTTCGATCTCGAGGCAGAGGGATATTTCTATTCCCGTCTGCAGAATCCCACCTGTGATCTCGTTGCGGCCAAAATCTGTGCGCTTGAAGGCGGAACTGCCGCCATGCTGACCAGTTCCGGTCAGGCGGCCAACTTCTTCGCGCTGTTCAATCTCTGCAGCTGCGGGGATCATATTGTCGCCGAATCCAGCATTTACGGCGGGACCTATAATCTGCTTTCCGTCACCATGAAACGCATGGGCATTGAGGTCACCTTCGTTTCCCCGGATGTCACCGATGAAGAACTGGATGCGGCATTCCGTCCGAACACAAAGGTGGTTTTCGGCGAAACCATTGCCAATCCCGCCCTGACCGTGCTCGACATTGAACAGTTTGCCACCGCTGCACACCGGCACGACGTTCCGCTGATCGTCGACAACACCTTCGCCACTCCGGTCAACTGCCGGCCCTTTGAATTCGGTGCCGATATTGTCACCCATTCCACCACCAAGTACATGGACGGACACGGCGCCGCCCTGGGCGGGGCCATCGTCGACAGCGGGCACTTTGACTGGATGAAACACGCAGAGCGTTTCCCGGGCCTCTGTCAGCCGGATGAAAGCTATCACGGCATTACCTATGCGGAGCGCTTCGGCAACGCCGGTGCCTTCATCACCAAGTGCACTGCCCAGCTGATGCGGGATTTCGGTTCCATGCAGTCCCCGCAGCACGCCTTTTATCTGAATCTGGGCCTTGAAAGCCTCCACGTGCGCATGGCGCAGCACTGCAAAAACGGCCAGGCAATGGCTGAATTCCTGGCGGCGCATCCCAAAGTCGCCCATGTCAGTTACTGCGGTCTCCCGGATGATCCCTATCATACCCGCGCCGAAAAATACCTGCCGAACGGGTCCTGCGGCGTAGTCAGCTTTGAGCTGAAAGGTGGCCGCGAAGCGGCGTCCGTTTTCATGCGCTCCCTGAAACTGGCGGCCATTGAAACCCATGTGGCGGATGCCCGGACCTGCTGCCTGAATCCCGCCACCAGCACACACCGTCAGATGAACGATGAACAGCTGAGAGAAGCCGGCGTTCCGGCAGGCCTCATCCGCATCAGCTGCGGGCTTGAGGATACCAACGATCTGATCAATGACGTCGCACAGGCGCTGGATCAGGTCGCCTTCGAGGTGAAATAATGCCCATCTGTATTCCGGATCAGCTTCCGGCCATTGAAATTCTGCACCGGGAGAACATTTTTGTCATGCAGCACCAGCGGGCCTGTACACAGGATATCCGCCCACTGCAGATTCTCCTTGTCAACCTGATGCCCAAAAAGATCCAGACCGAAACCCAGTTTTCCCGTCTGCTGGGGAATACGCCCCTGCAGATTCAGCTGGAACTGGTTGCCCCGTCCGGTCATGTTCCCGCCAATACCCCGCCCGAACACCTGAGTGCCTTTTACAAGTCCTTTGAGGAGGTCCGTTCCCGGAATTTCGACGGCTGCATTATTACCGGTGCTCCGGTCGAGCACCTGGAATTTGAGGCGGTCGACTACTGGGAGGAACTCACCGACCTGATGGACTGGACGGAGACGCACGTGCACAGCACATTCCATATCTGCTGGGGCGCACAGGCCGGCCTCTATCACCGGTTCGGCATCCGGAAGACACCTCTGGATGAAAAACTGTTCGGTGTCTATCCGCACCGGGTGGATTACCGGCAGAGTATCCTGTTCCGGGGCTTTGATGACGTATTTTACGCCCCGCATTCCCGGCATACCACCATCGTCCGGGAGGATATTGAGGCCGTCCCGGATCTGCGCATCCTCGCCTCCTCGGAGGAGGCCGGGGTTTACGCCGTCTACGCCAAACATCACAAGCAGTTCTACGTCATGGGTCACTCCGAGTATGACGCGGACACGCTGCAGTAGGAATACCTCCGTGACCTTTCCCAGAACAAACCGATTCATGTTCCCGAACATTACTACCCCAATGACGATCCCACCCGGGAACCCCTGGTCACCTGGCGGGCCCATGCCAATCTGCTGTTCTGCAACTGGCTTAACTACTTTGTTTATCAGACGACTCCGTATGATCTGGATCTCATTCCCGACCATCAGGAAACCGATCTCTGACACAGCACGCAAATCGGGTAGGTGGCCCCATCTCAAGTGAGATGGGGTTGCCCTCCCACACCGCTCGTGCGTACGGATCGCGTACACGGCGGTTCGGTCTTTGTTCGGAATTGGCTCCGTGAGCGTCTATTGTTATCTGACCAGAGTACA
>JAFUBF010000464.1 GCA_017460325.1 Clostridia bacterium
CTGTGGATGAGGACGGAGGATATGTGCTGGTTCACAATTAGAAAGAAGTGGTAGTCATACCCACTGAAGAGAAACTGCCGAAGCTCGGGAGCAGCCGTATTAACGATCATCTGCTTTTCGTGGACTGCGAGGGGAAGGACATCTTCTTCAACATCAGCCATGCGATGTGCGGCGGGCGGGGGTTTCTGCCGTGGCTGATGACCAATGTGTACCAGTATGTGGTGGAAAGATACCGGGTTCATCCGAATGCACCGGGACTCCGGAAGGTTGGAAGTGCGCTCCTTCCGGGAGAAACGGAGGAGCCTTCCATGGACAATCTGACAAGTGACGAACCCATTTACCGGCGAAAGTCGGTGAAAGCGCCCATCCTTGCGTGGGATTATCTCAACGGACTTGTCAATCCGCTGAAAAGAAAACCCAATTACCTGGTCTTTGAACTGGACCAGGAGGGGCTGATGCGGGCTGTCAGGGAATTGGATTCGAGTGTCATCTCCTTTTTCTTCATGATTTTTGCGAGGATTCTGGATCAGGTGCTTCCGGAAAAGAACAGAACCATCGTCGGTGAAGCGGCGCACAATCCCAGGGAGAGCATGGGACTTCCCCATTCACACAGTGATTTTCTGAGCCATGTCTACGTCGATTTTGACAGGGATCGCCTGAGAGGAGATCTGACCAGGCTGGGGACGATGACCCGTGGCCAGATTATCCTGCAGACAGACCCGACGGTCAGCCATGAAGAGGTGAGAAGGCTGTTTACGCTGTACGAGGAGATAGATCAGCAGCATGGCCTCAGGAATAAACGGAAATATATGGCGAAACACAGCCTGTCAACCGGGAAGGATGTGCAGCACGGGTCCTTCATCCTCAATTATACCGGCCAGATGGACTGGGGTGAGGTGGCGGATTATGTGGATTTTTACGCGTTTATCATCGAAGGGCACTACACGATAGAGATTACCGCCCTGGCTGACAGGGTGTTTGTTGGCCTGATGCAGCTGGTCCGTACGGACAGGTATGAGAATGCGTTCATGGCCGAAATGGAGCGGTTTGGGATCCCGTGCAAGGTTCACGGCCCGTATCCAAAGCGCCTGATGAAGCACGAACTGCCCCATTCAACCTGAATCGGCCGGGCAAGATCGAAGGGGCGGAGGGATCCGTTTCGGGCGCGCCGGAGCGCCGACTGTAAATCGCCGGCTGGAAATTCCCGGGCAGGATCGGATCTGTCGGGGTCTGTCCCATCCGATACGCGAAAAAGACGAAGGTATGCGGCTTATCCGGGGGAAATGTCCAAAGGAACGGAAGCGTGTGGATGACATGCCGCCGGAGTGACCATGATGGACGGGGGTTAAACCGTAAAAAGTCAGGGACGGATGCAGGAAAGATCATCAGACTGGCTGCTCCGTCGCGGAGGCCAACACCGTCATCGGCGGGCGCAACTCTGCCAACTGTCATACTGCCGGCGACCACATTGAGAAATGCACCCGGAGCTGGCAATCCTGCCAGTTGGTCCTGGTTTTTTCCACAGTTTCTGCCCTGCGGGAAACCGGAGAGGAGTTCCCCTCAGATTCCCGGAAGGATGAGTGCTTTCCTGTAAGCGTTCCATCCTGATACCGATACTATTGAGAACATATCGACAGGAAATGCAACCACATGGAAAGAGCCGTCACACCGTCTTAGCGTGAAAATGACGGCTCGCCGGCCTTCCTGTGTTGTGGCTATTCAGCCCAAACAGGGGGAAAACAGGAAGTTCGGGCTGAATAGCCACAACGATGGAGAGACAATGACCCGGAGAGGAGTGTGACAGATGGAATCCGGATTCTCAATTCTGATGTTTATTTTCGCGGGAGCCATTCTTCTTTACGCGGCTGTAATGGCGATCACGAAGAACTACAATATGTTGCCGTACAGGAGCCGTGTCTCTGTCAGGCCGAAAAACCCTGAAAGGTATATGGTGCAGCTGAGCCGAATCGTTGCTCTGACCGGACTTGCGATCGCGGCCGGCGCGGCGGTTGCGCTGTGGAACCAGATGGCCGGCGCAATCGTGATGATAATCGGCGTGATCGCCTCCCTGTGGGCAGGGACAAAGATTATAAAGAAAGCGGGATGACCGGAGTTCAGCGGAATTCAGTGCAGGCGAAGGATAGCCCGGCAATGGCGCATCCGGACAGGAAAACAGCCCACTCGGTACAGCTCTGTACATGGTAGATCATACGGGTCGATCGGCCTTGCTGATTGCACGGCTCTGCAGGCTCATGCTTTGCAGAGCTTTTTTCATGCGCTTGTGAAATATCGGCTCTTTCTGTTATACTAGAGATGAAA
>JAFUBF010000465.1 GCA_017460325.1 Clostridia bacterium
CCGGGACGGGCGGTTTCCCTTGAGAATGAGATAAAATCCGGTCAGGCAGCCCATGGGGCCCCAATAGATCACTTCGTCTTTCCATTCCGGGTCGTTACGGAGATAGGTGGCTACCAGGTGTTCAAGGGAGTGCATGGCCGCCACATCAATGGCGGGTTCAATATTCGGCCGCCTCAGCCGTACATCGTACGTCGTTACCCTGTACTCGCCGAGCACATCGACCCGGCTGGTAAAGATTCCGGGGATAATTCTGGTATGGTCAACGGAAAAACTGGGAATAAGATCCATGTTTGCAATTCCTCCTTCTGTTGAACCCGGCTCCCGGAGCAGCGGGCCCGGACAAATTACCGCAGACTGTCCCATCGGGCAGGCTGTTTCTTTCTGACCCCTTCCACGGCATCCGAAACAGACTATGGAAATCCCACATGTCCCGGTCAAAGGCAGTCTATGTTTCGGATTGACCTGCGTCAGGATGGGGTAAGTGTACATCAGTCAGGCGGGACCTGTCAACGAAAACAAAGACTCCGGACAGTCTGACCGCAGGAATTTTTCCCCTCCGGCCTCTTCTCTTAAGACCTGTCCGGTTATGCACATATTCCCATATTCAGGCTTCATTATTCCATATCATTTCATGAATAACACCGATATAATGCCTGTGAGGATTATACATGAATCCTCCTCATTCTCTGGACATCTCCGCTGAGAGAGGGGTTTACTTTCTTTGCGGATCGTTGTATATGTCAATTTTTTATAGGAGGACAAAAACATGAAGCTTTCCAAATGCCTCGTCACCTGTCTGCTGGTGCTGACCATCGTCGCCATCAGCGTCTCCGCCATGGCTGCTGATGCCCTTGAGATCAAGATCTGGGACAACAACCAGCGTGCCGGTCTGCAGGAAATCGCGGACCTCTGGACCGAAAAGAGCGGTATCCCGGTCAACATCCAGGTTGTCACCTGGGACGA
Organism: Clostridia bacterium; assembly: GCA_017460325.1. Lineage (GTDB taxonomy): Bacteria > Bacillota > Clostridia > Christensenellales > Aristaeellaceae > Ventricola. Next base: position 964 of record JAFUBF010000465.1, read on the forward strand.
GTACTGGACCCTGCTGGAAGCCGGTGCCACCGGCGGCCAGATGCCGGATGTCTTCTGGATGCATTCCAACAATGCGTACACTTACATGCAGTATGACATCCTCCTGGACCTCACCGACTATATCGCCCGCGACGGCGTCGACATGAGCAAGTACTATGACGGCATCACCAAGCTCTACAGCCTCAATGACCATCAGTATGCACTGGCCAAGGACCATGACACCATCGCCCTCATCTACAACAAGGCCATCTTCGACAAGTATGGCGTTGCCTATCCGACCAACGACTGGACCTGGGATGACTACTATGCCGCCGGCAAGGCCATCACCGAGGCAGGCAAGGCAGACGGCATCTACGGTGCAGCCTGCAACACCTCCAATGACCAGGACGGCTACCTGAACATCATCTACAGCTACGGCGGATACATCATCAACGAAGATCACACCGCTTCCGGCTGGGACAACGAAAATACCCGCAAGGCCATGGAATTCGTCGGCAAGCTCTGCTCCGATGTCTGGTGCCCGCAGGTCATGGTTGCCGAGAACGGCACGGATACCCTCTTTAACTCCGGCAAGGTTGCCATGATTACCCAGGGTTCCTGGATGATCAACACCTTCTACACGGATGATGACTCCGCCAACTATGCCTGGGCCATGCTGCCCTATGCCGACGTGAACGGCAACGGTCAGTGCGACGAAGGCGAGCGCTGCACCATCTACAACGGCCTTGGCTGGTCCGCCTCCACGTTCACCAAGCAGCCGGATGCCTGCTGGGATCTGATCAAGTGGTTCGGCTCTGAGGAAATGCAGGTCAAGCAGGCTGAGCTGGGTGTCACCATGGCCGGCATGCCCTCTGTTTCCGACGCTTTCCGCAATGCCTTCCCGGGCATGAACATTGACGCCTTCCTCGACATGGAAACCTACGGCACTCTGGTGTTCCGTCCGTATTCCAAGAGCTCTTCCCGCTGGGAGGAACAGTATCATCAGGAGCTGGTTCCTGCCTGGAACGATCCTTCTCTCATGGACGGCGTGCTCACCAATCTGGCTGCTGAAATGAACGAAATCCTGGCCGCTGAGAATCGCTAAACCCCTTTTCTCTGAAGGCTGGCTTCGGTCAGTCTTCAGAGTTTTTAAGAAACCCGGTTCGCAGTCCGTACCGGGTCTCTCCTTCTGAATTCCCTGTCCCATACAGGGTTGTCCGAACATGTCGGGCAAAGCATACCCGGATACCCGCCGATCCGGATCGAAGGATCCGGGCAGGTGTCCAGAAAGGGAGGATTGACAGATGGCAGGTCATAAAATGACCAAGGCACAGAAAAATCAGGCAATCTGGGGTCTGGCGTTTGTCGCCCCAACCATGATCGGCCTGATCGTACTGAACTTCTATCCGATTTTCTACACCGTTTACCAGTCATTTATGAAAACCGGCGCATTCGGCCGTGGCAACACCTTTACCGGACTCAGCAATTATGCCGCCGTGCTCTCGCCCGGCAGTGATTTCTGGATGAGTCTGGGCAACACCTTCAAATACGCACTCATTGAGGTCCCCTTCTCTATTGCGCTTGCCCTGGTTCTGGCCGTTTTCCTGAACCGGAAAATCGCATTCCGAAGCGGTTACCGCACCATCTTCTTCCTGCCCATGGTCGCCGCCCCCGCGGCCGTCGCCATGGTCTGGAGATTCCTTTACAACCAGGAATTCGAACTTCTGAACCACCTCTTCAATACGCACATCGCCTGGATTTCCGATGTCAATACGGCCTGGATTGCAATCGGTGTCATCGGTGTATGGTCCATTGTCGGCTATAACATGATCCTGTTTATTTCAGGCCTTCAGGAAATCCCGCATGACTACTATGAGGCAGCCGAGATCGACGGTGCCACCGGCATTCGTCAGTTCTTCCACATCACGATCCCGCTGCTCAGTCCCACCATTTTCTTCGTGCTGCAGACCCGTCTGATCGGCGCACTCCAGGTCTTCGACCTGATCTTCATGGTCATGGACAAGACGAATCAGGCGCTGCGCTCCGTCCAGTCTGTGGTCTATCTGTTCTACACGGAGGCCTTCACATACAAGGATCGGGGCATGGGCGCCGCCATCGTCAGGTGCATGCTGGTGGTCATCCTCGTCATTACGTTTATTCTTCAGAAATCCGAGAAGAAATGGGTCTTCTACAACTAAGGAAGGAGGAGCCGTATGGAAAGCTATACCCTTAAGAAGAATATCACACAGGGCGTCATCCATCTGGTGTTGATCCTGACATCCATCACCATGCTGGTTCCCTTCCTGTGGATGCTTCTGACGGCCTTTAAGACCGTCTCCGAGTCCACCCAGGTGGATCCCTTCGTCATCTTTCCCAGCAGCTGGAAGTTTGACAGTTTCGTTGAGGTCTGGAAGAGCTATAACTTCCTCATTCTCTACAAAAACACGCTGCTGATGATCTTCTGGCGCGTGGTCTGCGCAGTCCTGACCGCTACCATGGCAGGATACGCCTTCGGCCGACTGAAATTCCCCGGGAAGAACTTCCTGTTCTCCCTGGTGCTGATTCAGATGATGGTTCCCTCCCAGATCTTCATCATCCCGCAGTACGTCATGGTTACCTCCCTCAGAGCGACGGAAACCATCTTCGGTCTGGTCTTCCCCGGCATGGTCACGGCCTTTGGCACCTTCCTGCTGAAGACCGGGTATCAGGGACTTCCGCGGGACCTTGAGGAAGCCGCCAGCATTGACGGTTGCAACATCGGACAGCAGTTTCTGATGATCATGGCACCGCTCACCCGTTCGGCCATGGTTTCCCTCGGAATCTTCACGGCCGTGTTCGCCTTCAAGGATCTGATGTGGCCCATGATTGTCTGTACCAACTCCACCACGACCACCCTGTCTGCCGGCCTGGCAAAAATGCAGGGTCAGTTCAGTTCCAACTATCCGCAGCTCATGGCAGCCGCCCTCATGGCCTGTCTCCCGATGATCATCATTTACCTGATCTTCCAGAAACAGTTCATCGAAGGTATTGCCACCTCCGGCGGAAAACTGTAAGCTTTCGGCGGAGCGGGCCTGCCCGCTCCGCCCCCGGAGTTTTCGTTTATTATGTCCTGCGCAAAGAAGGCGGATAACATGTCAGATCAATTCTACCATGAGACACAGAAATACCGCTGTCTGGTTGAAGTCAAACCCTTCCCGTCCGACGCCCTCCGTCTCACCATGTGCGGCGTCGAATCCTGTATTCCCGGAAAAGGATACGGTCCTGTAATCCGGGATGGATATCATCTCCATATTATTCTCTCCGGAAAAGGCTACCTTGAAATCGGTTCAGAGAAGACCCTTCTCAACGGTGGCCAGATGTTCGTTGAAAAACCACACGAAACCACCCACTATTACGCAGATGAAACCGACCCCTGGACCTACTGCTGGATGACCTATGAAGGCACTCAGGCAGAGGAAATGACCCACCTGGCCGGTTTCCCTTCCGGGATCAACTGGAAGAAATGTACCGCCGATCCCAAGGAATTCTTCATGCTGGCAGATCAGGCGCTCAGCAATCAGCAGCTGTCTGTCGGTGCAAGTCTTCACCGTCACGGGCTCCTGAGTCAGTTCCTGGCTCTGGCCATTGAATCCAATCAGAAGATCACCGGGATTCAGGCATCGTACATCCATCAGAAACGCACATACATCGACTATGCCGTCGATTTTATACGCCGCAATTACGCGGCCATAACCGTCCATGATATCAGCGATTACCTTGGAATCA
>JAFUBF010000466.1 GCA_017460325.1 Clostridia bacterium
GATGATGATAACGGAAACGCAGTTGGGGATCATGTGCTTGCGGATGATCCGCGCCGGTGAGGCGCCGATGGCCTTTGAGGCCAGCACATATTCCTGCTCCTTGATGGACAGAATCTGTCCGCGGACCTGCCGGGCCATGGACACCCAGTAGAGAAGGCCGAAGACGATGAAAATGGACACCATTCCGGCACCAAGGCGGGCAATGAGGGGACTGTTGGAGGTGGAAACCCAGTCCTTGATGGCTACGGAGAGGAGGATGACGATGAGGACATCCGGCAGGGAATAGATGATGTCCACGATACGCATCATGATCATGTCCACCTTGCCGCCGAAGTAACCGGAGATGGAACCGTAGATGATGCCGATGACAATAACGATCAGGGCGGAGAAGATACCGACCAGCAGGGAGATTCGCGTTCCGTAAATGACCCGGATGGCATAGTCACGGCCAAGGGCATCGGTGCCCATGATATGCGGGAAAACCTTGATTCCCTTGTCAATCTTGGCCTGCTCTTTGGCGCTGTACTGGAAAGGTGCCAGATTCTGCGCTGTGACATCCTGCTTGGTATAGGTATAGGGGTAGAAATTGGGGACGATGAAGGCGATCAGCATGATGATCACGATGACGGCCAGGGAAATCATGGCAATATGATTTTTCCGCAGACGGCGCATGGCATCCCGCATGAAAGAGACGGATTCGCGCATGGTTACCTGCTGGGCTTTTTCCTCATCCGATGCCTTTTCAAACAGCTTCGGATCGATCTGCAGACTCAGCGGATTCTTAAACTTTCGATTTTCAGACATATGCTTTCCTCTATTCCAGGTCTGTTATCAGGCCAGATCAATACGCGGATCGACCACTTTGTACAGGATATCGGCAAGGAAGTTCATCAGGATGATGATGGTGGCCAGGAAGATGGTCACGCCCATGATCATCATGTAATCGGTACGGAGCATGCTGTTGGTAAACAGACGTCCGAGGCCGGGGACGGAGAAGATGTTCTCCACCACCATGGAACCGGTCAGGATGTAGGCCATCATGGGACCGGCATAGGTGATGACCGGCGTCAGCGTGTTCTTCAGGGCATGCTTGAAAATAACGAGGCTGTTCTTAACTCCCTTGGCCCGGGCGGTCCGGATATAATCCTGCCCCAGCACGTCCAGCATGGAGGAGCGCTGCAGGCGGGTGACATAGGCCATGGGGTACAGGCAGAGGGAAATGACGGGGAGGATGAGGCCTCCCGGCTGGTTGCCCATGGAGGGGAGCCATCCCAGCTGCAGGGCAAAGACGAGAAGCAGACTGGTGGCCAGAACGAAAGAGGGCATGGCCACAAGGGCGGTGGTGATCACCTGAATCACCTTATCCAGAGCCTTTCCCCTCTGAAGCGCAGCCAGAGATCCCAGGATCACGCCGAATACCAGCGCGATGGCGCCGGCGGTCAGACCGATCCGGGCCGAGTAGGAAAAGCCGCCGAGAATGAGATCAATCACCGTATTGCCCACCCAGCCGGTGGAGAGACCGAAGTCAAAATGGAGAATGTTCCACAGGTAGTTCAGAAACTGAACCGGGACCGGCTTGTCAAATCCGTACTTGGCCTCAAGGGCGGCAATAACGGCGTCGCTTTTGGCCTTTTCCGAACTGAACGGGCTGGCCGGAATGGCATGCATAACAAAAAAGGTGATGGCTATGACCAGAAAAATGGTCAGGAGAGCCATCAGAAACCGTTTTATGAGATAGGAAAGAAATTTATCGCTCATCGTAACACTCCTCAGAATACCGTCGCAAATTTTCCTTTGTGATTATATGGGGAAGGCGGCCATTCGTCAAGCCTGATTTTTTTATACACCCCACGGCCACGCCCGATTCATTGCTTAAATTCCGGACAGATGGTATACTGGCCCTGACTTTCCGGCCTGCCCTCGGGCAGATTCATGACAGGAACAGGACAGTGATGAGATGACGATCTATGTGGATGCGGATGCGTGCCCGGTAATCCGGGTGATTGAAGAGGTCAGTGCAAAGATGCATGTGCCGGTGGTCTTCCTCTGCGATGAACACCACGTCCTCACCCCGGGCACCGGCCGTGTGCAGGTGGTGGCCTCCGGGCCGGATGCGGTGGATCTTGCCCTGATCAACCAGTGCAGAGGCGGCGATCTGGTCATCACCCAGGACTACGGGGTGGCGGCGCTGGCACTGGGGAAGGGGGCATATGGCCTGCATCCCGGCGGGAAACAGTACACGGATGAGAATATCTCCGGCCTTCTCATGGACCGCCATCTGGCGGGCAGGGCCCGCCGGAGCGGGAAACGGCATCTGCGGGGGCCGGCAAAGCGAACCCCGGAGGATGACCGCCGTTTCCGGGAGAGTCTGGAGAGGATCATCCTTGCGCAGGCGGAACGGCCCGGGGATCGGGAGGAGGGGACACGCGAATGAGAAAATGGCGAAAAACAGCGGCCATACCGGCAGGCATCGTGCTCTTTTTCATCCTGGGAAGGATGGCCATTCCGGGGCCGGTTCCCGGCACTGAACTGTCCATGCAGTTTTGTGTTCTGGCGGTGCTTTCGGACTGGCTTGGTTCGGCTGCCGGTGGCCTGATAGGCCTTTTCGGGCAGCTGCTCCTTGATCTGAGCACCGGCGGAATAATCTGGAGCCGGACCTTGCCCTCCGCCCTTTACGGCGTGCTGGCCGGGCAGCTGGCCGGCGGTCTCCGGATGGAAAACGGCGAGCTTTCCGGGAAGGATGTCCTGGTCTTTATCGGCTTTCAGCTGGCGGCGCACGCGGCCGCCTGGTTTCTGGCCGCTCCCTGTCTGAGCATCCTGATTGACGCGACCCCCGTCAGCGAGGCCTTCCGTCAGGGCCTTTTCACAGGCATCACCCACATGATTACCACTGTCATCATCGGGACCGTCCTCTGCCTGGCCGTGACGACCATATGGCCCGGTGGGAGCCGCATGAAACGGGACTGATTCTGATCCGGGTGCGGCTCCGAATATAGCCGACGAGGATAAAAGTGGAGGTATCTGCCTAATAATTTGTCGAAATCTGAAATAAAGTGGAGTAAGAACTGCATATTTACCCCGACAATCAGAAATTAGGTGGAGTTTTCAGATCGCAGGACAGCAGCGTGTCTGCCAAAATAAGCATAAGAATAACCGGGACAATTCCCGGTTATTCTTATGCTCCTGGTCCTACTCCTGAATCATGAGTTCGGTCAGCATGAGGAACGTGAGCCCCTGGCCATAGGCGGTGGGGGTGACGATGATGTCTTTGTAGTGCTGCAGGTTTTTGCCCATGCCGGTGCCGCCGGAGACGCCCTGGACGGCGCCGGTTTCATCGATCTGGTCAAGAACGGCGCGGGCAGAGAGCATGCCCATGGAACCGTAGGGCTCCCGGGGCAGCCAGCCGAGCCGGACGCCTTTGAGGACGCCATAGGCAATGGCGGCGGTGGCGCTGGTTTCGCAGTAGGTTTCCTCCACATCAATCAGCGTGGTGTACAGGCCGTTGACCCGCTGATATTTCCACAGAGCCAGAACCTGGTCCTGCCAGGCCGCGTGAATCAGGCGCATGGCGGCATTGTTTCGCTTGGTAATGTCATACAGCTCAACGGCGGCAGCGGTAAACCAGGCATTCCCCCGGGCCCAGAAGGCCTCGGCGAAATTGTGCCGGCGATCAAAGGTCCACCCATGATAGAACAGGCCGTTCACCTTGTTCTGCAGGTAGCGGATGTGCATCAGGAACTGATACTCCGCCTCCTCCACCAGTTCCGGGCGGTCAAGGACGACGCCGGCCCTGGCCAGACAGAGGCAGACCATAAAGAGGGTATCACACCACAGCTGCTGAGAGTGTTTGGTCCAGACGGTGCAGTGCTGCAGCCCGTCGTAATCCGTGCGCGGCATCTCCTCCCTCACCCACTGAATCCAGCTTTCAATCACCGGGAGGTAATCGGGATTTCCGGTTTCCCCGTAGAGACAGGTCCGTGTCAGAAC
>JAFUBF010000467.1 GCA_017460325.1 Clostridia bacterium
ACAAATCAAATGGAGTTTCTTTCTGAATAATCCCCGTATTCGAGTTCAGAAATAGATGGAATTCTATGCTCGTATATCGCATGTTGTTTTCTATCTATTTCTGGACTGGAGTATCAATTGAACGGTGATCTCTCAACTGTCATACTGGCAGCTTGCTGCCAACGTAGACTTATTGCTGCAACGATCAGACTGAATTTTTCATTACCCTGATACCCGGAATCCGACCGTGATACTCCTGAAACGAATGTGTCTGTCCCGATTCTTAGCTGACATTCCTCATTTCCTCCTTCTCAGATTTCATAGCGTTGTTCAGCTGCTCCGCCATCTCGTGCTGACGGGAGGGGAACAGGTGGGCATACCGGAAGGTGATATCGATACTTTCATGATGATCCGGATCGCCAACGTGGATGGCATGATCTGCATCCGGGCGGCAATCTTTGACGGCGGAATCCATGCGGCGGATCTGGAGCAGCGGCTTCAGTCCTGGGAAAAGCAGGCTGCATTGCTGAAAGCTGGAGACATCACGAAGGAAGAGTACGACCGCTGGAGATACCGCTATCCGGAATTCGATGATTCGAGCATCCGGGTTCATATCCCTCAGGAAGTGCCGACCAAGGCTAAACGGGGAAGAAAACCGCAAAAGAAAGACTGACATGAAAAAACCCTCCGATCTGCGGATTGCTATCCAATCGGAGGGCTTAATACATATTCTGTGGACGAAACCGATAGCTTTTCCCGTTACCGCACAACCACTATATATCGGATCAATGTGGGTGTTTTTTTGGAAAACTTTATCATTTCTTTATCAGAGCACCTTTGGAGACCTCTGAGAGCGTTGTTCTGTAAGCAGTTCAGCGTTTTCGGCGCTTACTCCCACTCTACTGTTGCGGGTGGCTTTGTGGTGATGTCGTAGACGATACGGTTAACATGAGGCACTTCATTGACGATTCGGGAGGAAATGGATTCAAGTACCTCATAAGGAAGTCTGGCCCAGTCGACCGTCATGAAATCATCGGTTGTTACGGCACGAAGGGCAAGAACATAGTCGTGGGTGCGCTCATCACCCATGACACCGACAGATTTCGTGTTGGTCAGTACAGTAAAGTACTGACTGATGGATCTGTCGAGCCCGGCTTTTTTAATTTCTTCCCGAAGGATGGCATCGCTTTCCCGGACGATATCGACTTTTTCCGGTGTAATATCGCCCATGATGCGAATGGCAAGTCCCGGGCCGGGGAAGGGTTGACGCCAGACAAGATCCTCCGGAAGTCCCAATGTCTCGCCTAACTGCCGGACTTCATCCTTAAACAGCATGCGAAGAGGTTCCACAAGTCCGCCTGTAAACAAATCGGAAACATCTTTCGGGAGACCTCCGACGTTATGGTGTGATTTAATCACGGCGCTGCCTTTTACCGATCCAGATTCGATAACATCCGGATAGATGGTGCCCTGTGCAAGGAACCGCGCCTGTGACAGATGTCGCGCCTGCTCGGAGAAGGTGCTGACAAATTCACTGCCGATGATTTTGCGCTTGGATTCAGGATCGGATATCCCTTTAAGTTTGTCCATGAATTTCTGACTTGCATCAACCGTGATCAGGTTTACCGGGAACTTTTCACTGAATACCTGCTGAATGGATTCGGTTTCCCCTTTGCGCATGAATCCATGGTTGACATAGACACAGGTCAGCCGGCGACCGATGGCATTTGAGAGGAGTGCGGCAGCGACAGAGGAATCGACTCCTCCGGAAAGACCGAGCAATACCGTGTCATTGGGACCTACCGTGTTTCGAATGGAGAGGACTGCATTATCGATGAATGCGGACATGGTCCAGTCCCCATTGCAATGACAGATTTCGTAGAGGAAATTATGAAGGATCATCTGGCCTTCTTCGGAGTGAGTTACTTCGGGATGAAACTGGACGGCGTAGATCTTCCTTTCCGGATTCTGCATCGCACAGAACGCACAGTTTGAACTGGAGGCAACAGAGAAAAAGCCGGAAGGCGCCTGGGTAACGGCATACGTGTGACTCATCCAGACAAAGGAGGAGGCATGCATGTGACGGAAAAGCGGGGAAGAGAGATCGAAGGAAACACTGACACGCCCATATTCCCGCTGAGCGGCTTTTTCAACGGTACCGCCAAGTGCATGGGCGGTAAACTGCATTCCATAGCAGATGCCGAGTATGGGAATCGAAAGATCAAAGATCTCCGGATCCAGAGAAGGTGCATCCGGGTCCAGTACAGAGGCAGGACCCCCTGAGAAAATAATACCCACCGGGTTCTGACTGAGAATGGACTGAATGGGTGTCGTATAAGGAATCACTTCACAGTAGACGTGTTCCTCGCGAATCCGTCTGGCAATCAGCTGTGTGTACTGAGCACCGAAATCAATGATGATGATTTTCTGAAACACTTCCAATGGAATACCTCCTGGAACAGATAAAAGAGTCAGGAAAAACATGTCGTATTTTATCGCAAAGCTTTATTTTCGACAAGTGGTATCCTGCCCGGCGGGATTATGGTAGAATGCGGGTGTTCAGACTTTTGAAAGAGATGATAAATCATGAGAATGATAAGGGATACCATCGCGGCTCAGTCCACCGTTTCGGGGGAGGGGGGCATCGCGATTGTCCGAATCAGCGGACCGGACAGTATCCGCGTAACGAAGGATATCTTCCGTACGGCTTCCGGGTGCGATATGGATCCTCGGCATCTGATGTACGGCCGTGTCGTATGGAAGGAAGAGATCATTGATGAGGTAATGGCGGTGATCCTTCCCGGGCCGCATACCTATACGAAAGAGGATATGGCGGAAATTCAGTGTCACGGCTCACAGGTTATTGTGAATCGGATCCTGTCTGCCGTGATGGAATGCGGTGTGCGGATGGCAGAGCCGGGAGAATTTTCCTATCGGGCTTTTATCAACGGACGGATTGATCTGGCACAGGCAGAGGGCATTATGCGTCTCATCCACTCCTCCGGGGAACGGTCGAGAAAGAGTGCACTGAGACAGATGGATGGCCTGGTCTCAAAGGAAATTCGAATCGTCCAGTCGATGCTTGCTGATCTTGCTGCCGGACTTGCGGCGTTTATTGATTTTCCGGATGAGGTGGACGAGTCGGAAACCGCTGAGAAAATTTCAGAGAAATGCCTTGAGATTGCGGACAGACTTGAAAAAGAATGCAGCGAGAAAAAAGGGAGGATTGAGGACGAAGGGGTGTTTGTGGCCCTTTGCGGCAAACCGAATGCGGGGAAGAGCAGTATTCTGAATACCCTGATCGGACAGGAACGTGCCATTGTATCCGAAATTCCGGGGACCACCCGGGACATAATCCGGGAGTCTGTTCTGATGAATGGGATCAGGTTTAACATTACCGATACGGCCGGCCTCAGAGATACGGACAATCCGGTTGAAAAAATCGGAGTGGAGCGGGCCAAACAGGCAATTGATACAGCAGATCTTCGGATTCTCCTTGTCGACAGCTCAGAGATGCCGGATCAGACCGTCAGCGAGATGCTGCAGGAAATCCGACCGGATCTGGTCCTGATAAGCAAGAAAGATATTCAGGATGAAGACGGTTCAAGAGAAATCATCCGGATGATCGGGGATTGTCCCCATATCCGGATATCTGCCTCATCAGGGGAGGGGATTCGTCAGTTCCGGGAATGGCTTTGTGAAAAGGTGGAATCGGATCTGTCGAGAGAAGCGGTTTTTTCGCAGACCCGACATATAGAAGCGGCGAAACGGGCTGCCAAACATCTTCGGAATGCAGCTTCTTCCGTTGAGAATGAAATGCCGCTGGACCTGGTGAACATCGATTTGATTGCGGCAATGGAGGAGCTGGGCCAGGTAACGGGTGAAAATGCCACTGAGGCGGTCATTGACAGGGTCTTCAGTACGTTCTGTGTTGGGAAGTAGAATGTTTCACGTGAAACATTCTTAAGCCGCCTGACGAAGGCCGGTAATGTTTCACGTGAAACATTTTACTGACGACGACAGGTCGAAAATAAAATAGAAAACAGCACAATATAGAAAGGCTCCGGATGTTTCACGTGAAACATTCCGGAGCCTTAACATGATTAATCAGTGTTTCGCACGAGCTCTGCATAGATGCCGTTCTGTCGGATCAGATCATCGTGGGAGCCGTGTTCGTGGATGCCCTGATCGTCAATGACGATAATCTCATCTGCATTCTTAATGGTGGAGAGACGGTGAGCAATGACCAGGGTGGTCCGGTTTTCGTAGAGACGCTGGAAAGCGGACTGAATCTTTCGCTCCGTGGTGGTGTCCAGAGCGCTGGTGGCCTCATCCAGTATCAGAATCCGGGGATTCAGGAGGAAGACACGGGCGATGGAGATACGTTGTTTCTGCCCGCCGGAAAGACGAACACCCCGCTCACCGACCTCCGTCATATACCCATCCGGGAGACAGAGAATGTCATCGTGGATTTCCGCGAATTTGGCTGCCTGAATGACTTCCTCCATGGTGGCATCCATTTTGCCGTAACGGATGTTGTCGAGAATGGTTCCGGCAAAGAGGAATACGTCCTGCTGGACGATACCGATGGAGGATCGAAGGTCTTTCAGCGCGATCCGGCGGATATCGGTCCCGTCAATACAGATGGAGCCGCCGGAGATCTCGTAAAAGCGGGGAATTAACTGACAGAGAGTGGTCTTGCCGCTGCCGCTGGGACCCACAATGGCCAGCATGCGTCCGGCAGGAATGTGCAGGTTGATGTGGGAAAGGACGGTGGGCTTGTCAGCATCGTAGGAAAAGGTAACATCCCGGAACTCGATATCCCCGTTGATCTTTTCCGGATGAATGGCATCCGGGGCATCTACGATTTCCGGCTTTTCGTGCATGATTTCAAGGAAGCGGGAGAAACCGGCCATACCCTGTGTGAACAGCTCGGTGAAATTTGTCAGGCGACGGATAGGGGACTGAATGCTGGCAATGTACATGTTGAAGGTAATCAGGGTGGTGATGTCCATTTTCCGTGCCATGATGAAAGCGGATCCGCAGCAGATGATCAGAAGACTCATGAGGTTGAGCATAAAGTCGGTGCCGCTCATGAATCCGGCCATGACGCGGTAATAGCCTTTCCTGGCCTGAACATATTCCTCTGTACCGCCAAAGATTGAGTGAGCCAAAATAAAGGCTTTTACTACAAATTGCGTGAACCAAGTGGAATGAAGTTGGTGTGCATAAAGTTTGGAAATCCACAAACTCTGTACACCAACGTTTTTATGTGGTATAAAAGTAT
>JAFUBF010000468.1 GCA_017460325.1 Clostridia bacterium
CTGCAAGAACTACAGGAGGAACAATCTTCCCGGGCCAGAGCAGCAAAATTATCTGAAGCACGCAAGCACAAAAAGGGAAAACAGGCAGTGCAAAATGCTCTTGCCTGACTGCAGCCTACCCGTGTCTCTTATTCCTGAATGACACAACCGGTTTGGAACGCCGGGGGTCGGCTGTCTGCTTGTCGGGAAACCGACAAGCATAGCAATTATAGAGTATGCCGTCAGGCATACGAAGCCCCCACCTCGCGTGAGCAGGTGGCGGGTAGTTCACGCATCTTTTCGGTTCAGGCGGAATCGTATCACCCTGATGCGAGGGGGCTTCCCAAACGGTAAAGGTGACAGAACAACATTACGGGCGTACGAAGAGAGGAAAACAAGGCCCAACTCCGCGCCAGACGACGGGACAATTCTTCCTGTTTGCCAGGAAACAGCCTTCTCTTTGTCAGCAGAAGAGCCGGGGAAATCCGGTAAACAGAAAGCATCCTTTCCCCGGAAGAATCACACGTATTGTACCATGAGATTTTGGATATACAACTTCTGAGATACGGGGCGGGAAACAGACATACGAGACGGGAAAAGAAGAATCAGGGGCTTTGATTGTATAACCGGACTTTGCGGATCCGCCCTGATAACGATTCGGCTCCTGTGGAACTGCATCGGGACCTGTCAACGGGGCCGGGTGCGGATAAGGAAACGGAATAGCCCAATGACGATTTCGTTTTCTTACGGGGATTGACAGGCTTCAGAAAATTCTATCTGAACGCAGGCTCTCTTTTTCAGTTGTCAGTAGGTCGGATGGGGAAGAAAGTGCGGCTAAAGCTCAGAGGAGTCAGGTGGCGACGGATTGCGTCCAGATTCTCCATATAGGCTGCGAAGGCGACGATGGAGGGAACCCCGTCTCATTTTCGGACACGTCAAAGCGTACACCGTCGTCCATGAGGACGTTCCGGATGCCATCTGGTTGCAGGGATACTGGGCACTCACTGAGAACTTCCCCTTCCAGGTGCAAAATTTCCGGAAAATCAGGTAATTTTGCTGGAACCCCTTGTAATGGAGTGTTTTTGGGAATAAGATACTCTCACCTGCCTCCTCGCTCCGGGAGGATGGGGATTTACCCCTTCACCGGAGGAATGGTGGGATAGGCCGGGAATGTGTAAAAACGAAAGGAACAGACAACATGGAAAAAGTAATGACGAAATGTGGACTCATGTTCATGAGCAAGGAAGAAAGAGAAAACTGGCTTGATGCGCTTATGACCGACAACGTCATACACCCCGATAAGGTTGCGGAACTCATTGATGCCAGCAAAGAAATTATAAATGGGTTGACGTTCAGAGAAACAAAGGCTGTGACGGAGGAAGAGAAGGACAATATACGCTGGCTGCTCAAACGGATTAACGGGAAGGATGTCGTTCGGAAAATGAAGCCGGATGAACTGGCAGACTGGGTGGCCGACCTCAGAGAGAACGGGACTGATTTCTCGCCTTCTGACCTGGGGGTAGTGGCAAAGGCGCTCATGTCCGGGAAGGAATGAAGCACCGGAAATCCGAGCAGTACCACGTTTTCCGGAGCGAGGGTGGGAAATCCCACCCGGGAGCGCTGCTAAAGGGATAAAAAAAGAGACAGGGGAATAATCAAATTAACAGGGATACCTGACTGCGGCAGAATACGTTGTCATCCAGCACTTTATTTGAACCAAAAGCCGCAGTTTATTTGAGCCAGTATTTGGCTCGTTAATCGTACGCCATGGTGATTCCCCAAAGCCGATCTATCCTTGAATATAAATACTTACGGTAACGGAAGAAGAGAAGA
>JAFUBF010000469.1 GCA_017460325.1 Clostridia bacterium
CAGATACTGAGAAAGGATGCTCCCTGCCCCTCCTGGGGGAGGGACAGGGAGCATCCTTATGAAAGGGAGAACGCTATGAACGCCATCGCCAAATCCAGAACACCCTTCAGATGGGTGGGGAAGGACGGACTGATCATCGTCCTTGATGTCATCCTCCTCATCCTTGTCTTTATGACCGGTATTCTGGATCGTCAGCAGACCTGGCCGGACCTCAACTATTCGGATGTTCCGGTCACCCCTTCCATTTGTCTCAGCACGGAAAATGGTGATGAATACGGCATTCACTCCAGCGGCCCTTTCTATGATCTTCCCCGGGGCAACTACCGTCTCAAACTCACCATTGAAACGGACGGAAGCGGATCTGTCCATTTGAGTGATGCGAATCATGCCCGGATAACCCCGGATGTCCTGACGTTCCAGGCAGAGGATACGGACCCGGACTGGAATTTTCGGATTGAGGACACAGCGGATAATCTGAATATCCAGATCAGCTTTGACAGCGGCACCTACCTGAACGTCTATGATATCCGGCTTTACACGCCGTTTTACCGGGATTATGCCTTTACTTTTGCCCTGATCCTTCTCCTGGGGACGCTTCTTTTCCTTCTTTATTCCCACAATTACCTGTCCCCTGCAGATCTTCGGAACATGCTCATTCTGGCCACCGCGGTCGTTGTGTGCAGTTCACCCGTTCTCAAGGACAACGTGGTCAACCTGATTGACCTGGAATTCCATATGGCGCGGATTGAAAACCTGGCGGACGGGCTCAGAAGCGGGCAGTTTCCGGTACGGGCAGGCGGATTTTCCTTCAACGGATACGGCGCCATTACCTCTGTCTTTTATCCGGATCTTCTGCTGACACCGTTTGCCCTTCTGCGAAATCTCGGGGCTTCTCCTACCTATGTGGTTTCCCTTTTCTGTATTGTCGTAACGGCGCTTGCCGGTCTTTTTGCCTATCTTGCGGCCTCTGCCATGGCAGAGGACAAGAATGCGGGAACATGTGCGGCGATTCTTTACATCGCCTGTGCCTATCGTCTCAACAACCTCTTCGTCCGGGGTGCGCTTGGGGAAGGCATGGCCATGAGCTTCTATCCCATCTTTATTCACGGACTGTGGGAAACAGTGTTTGGCGATAAGAACAGGTGGCGTCTTCTGGCGGCAGGGGCATTTCTGATCTTCATGTCCCACCTGATTTCGACGGTCATGGCGCTGCTGATGGCCATCGGTGTCTGCGTGCTGGCCATTCCCCGCATCCTGCGGGAAAGGCGACTGGTGTCGATTCTCAAGGCTGCGCTGGCCACTGTGTGTCTCTCCCTGTTTTTCCTCGTTCCGATGGTGGAGACGCTTTCAAAGGGCATTAACGCGGAGGTGATCAACATCTACCGTCTGCAGGATAAGACCATTTCAGTGGCGCAGCTTTTCCTGCAGAGCCGTGGCCTTTTGCCTGTCCTGGAGGATCCGACCGTGGATACCGGCGCCGTTGATCTCGGTCTGCCGCTGGTCATAGGGGTTATGCTCGTTCTTTACCTCTCGATAAAGGATAAAGAAGATGCCGTAAAGAAAGACGACAGTCTGAATCCGGAACGGCAGAGCACGGTGCCTCTCCTGATTCTGTCTCTGGTGGGTATCGGTTTCGCGTTTATGACGACAACGCTCTTCCCCTGGGCACATGTCTCACAGATTACCCTGTTTTTCAATCAGATTCAGTTCGCCTGGCGGTTTATCGGGCCTTCTGTTGCCCTCCTGGCACTGTGCTCGGGAATTGCCTATTCGAAGGTCTTTTCCAGGATTCCACATTATCCGGTTTTCCTGCTCATTTTTGCGCTGACCATCATTCTGCCCACGATGAGTGAACAGACCCGCAAAAGTGGCTTCTTCCGATTCGGCGAGGGAACCAGTGGGAATATCCGGTTTAATGAATATCAGATTCCCGGAACGAATCTGGATGATACCGTGAATCGTGAGCCGATACTCTCGGGAACCCTTTCGATGGAAAATTACAAAAAGGACGGAAACCGCATTGATGCGACCATCACGGAAACAGGCACAGAGGGCGGGAGCATTGAATTCCCGCTGTTCGCCTTCGATGGCTATACCGCATCCATGAACGGGAAAGAACTGCAGGTTGAAAAAGGACTGAACAATCGGGTTCGGGTGAACCTTGATGCAAACGAGTCCGGCGTTCTCAGAATACGGTATAAAACCAAGACGCTCTGGCGCCTCATGGACCTGCTGTCGCTGATCTCCTGCCTGTTCCTGATTCTGACCGGAATGCGCCGGCGGTTTCGCTCTGCCCAGCGCGGTTTCCGTAAATCGGGGAAAACAGGCAGATAAGGACGAACACACATCCTCAGTGAACTGCTGGATGAAGTCGAACTGTGCATTTGAAATCTGAATGCGGATTACGGGGGCTTCGGAGAACTGCCATCGGGCGAAGGATAACGGATGTTACAAAAATGATGAACTGAGAGAGTGTTATCGGCATAAAGGCATATTGAAACATGGACGAACTGATTGATTTCAGCGATGCAAGGGTTGTGGTAAGATCATACGGAGGAAGCAGCCGGAAGATCGCCGTGAAGCATGGAAATAAAGTCTATATGCTGAAGTTTTCACAGCATCATGCACAACATACCGACACACCCACAAACTGTGTCAATCGTGTATTTTCGGAGTATATCTGCTCTCATATCACAGAAACGATCGGTCTTCCCGTACATAGGACCGTGCTGGGTGTGTGTGATAAAAAAACGAGAGCAGTTGAACCCGGAAAAGTCGTGGTAGTTGGATGCGAAGATTTTCGTCTTCCGGGTGATACCAATGCTGAGTTTAGTGAATTCCTGAGAGCTGAATTCAGAAAAGATGAGATAAAACCTGTGGTGAGGCTGGATCAGATCTATACGGTGCTGAATGACCAAAGCTACTTTACCGACGAACTGAGAGAAAAATCGATAGACAGATATTGGGATACGTGTGTTGTAGATTCGTTGGTAGGAAATTCTGACAGGCATCCCGGAAACTGGGGCTATATCTATAATCATGAGAGATTGTGGGTTGCTCCCATTTACAGCTTCGGAAGTTGTCTGCTACCCCAGTTATCCGATGAGGGTATAGATGAAATCATCAATGATGAATATCAGATGTTAAGAAGATGCTATGTTTTCCCGTCGCCTGTCTTATGCATAACAGAAGAGAAGACTGGCAAAGTAGGGTACTATGACATGCTTTCATCGGGATATGACAGGCACTGCAGTGAAGCATTGTTGCGGATAGCTCCAAGGATCAACGCAGGGAAGATAGAGGAAGTCATTGATAATACGCCATTAATCACACCAAAGAGGAAAGAATTCTACAAGAAGTATGTTCTGTTACGCAAACGCGTTATCATAGATCGGGCATATGGATTTATAAGGCAGGGAACCTGTGATACTGAAGCGAAGCGAAGAATTGAGGGACACGTGCAATTCTCTGAAGGGGATTTGCAGGAGATGATCGATAACAGAAAGCTGGATCTCCTTTAGATGAAGAGGCGTTACGAAACATTTCCGGCAGCTGAAATTCGAGGATAGAACGGGATAAAACCCAAATGTACTGGTGTCCCGCGGTTCTGTTGTCACTGCTTTCCTGTCTGTTTCTGATCCTGGCCGGGAGGCGGTACCGGATTCGTCCGGAGCAACGCCGTTTCGGCAAATCAGGACAGAATCTTTCGGGCCGGCAGTTTATGAACTGTCGGCCCGGAAACGTGTTTCTGTTAGTTATGGCTTTATGGAGGTTTGTCCCGGAACCGACGGAAGGAATGGGCCCGGTGCTCTGCACCGGTTTGGTAAATCATGTCCTGTATCAATCATACGGTGCAGAAAGCCAAAGCAGCGTTAGAGGAGGATGGAAATGCATATACGGACATCCTTTGACAGCTTCCGGGATCTGCGGGAGAGAAATGCATACTACATTGATAAGACAGACGGACTAAGCGAGTATCTGGTCAGGCGGTTTGATAAAGCGGTTCTGTTTACCCGTCCCCGCAGGTTCGGGAAAACACTGACCATGACGATGTTCCGGGACTTTCTGGATATCCGGCAGGACAGCAGGGACATCTTTTCCGCCTGAAGATTATGGATTCGCCGGATGTGGTCAGAGACTATATGAATCAGTATCCGGTTGTGTGGGTTTCACTCAAGGAAGTTCTATGGACGGGACTTTGACAGAGTTTTACAGAATTTTGCCATAGCAATGTCAAAGCTGTTTGAGGAGAACGCTTTTCTTATGGACAGCGCCAGAGTCAGTGACGTGAGCAAAGAGCTCTTTGGAATGATCTGGCGGCAGAAGGCAGATGAAGCCAACACGGTGGCAGCACTGGACCTTCTTTCCCGGATGCTGAGTGTGCACTATGGAAAACAGGTTTTTGTGATCGTCGATGAATATGATGTGCCGATGGCAAAAGCGCTGGGGACGTCTTATTATGATAAAGTGCGGGATATGATCGAGCATATGCTCAGTTATATCTGCAAGACGAACCGATATGTCAAAGGTGTGATATTATCCGGTTGCCTCTGTACGGTGAAGAACAGTTCGTATACCGGTGTGAACAATATTGTTCCCTATACCGTCCTTACGCCTGTCCATGCCACTTCCATTGGCTTTACAGAAGATGATGTGAAGAAACTCCTTAATGACGCAGGATTATCCGGACAGTATGATTTGGTAGCGGAGTGGTACGATGGATATCTGTTTGGAAGGGATAAAATGTACTGTCCCTGGGAGGTGCTGTCCCATGTCCGGTCTGTCCTTGATGGTTCATACGATGAAGATCAGGGACCGGTGAGTCACTGGCTGAGTACATCCGAGCCATCGTTAAATCTGATCCATGGTTTTCTTGGGAAAAGTGCGGACGGAAATGAAGGGTTTGAGAGGCTGCTTGCCGGAGGAACGGTAGACTGTACCATCGACGAATACGTTCCATACCACGGAATTCATGAGAATGATGCGAATCTCTGGTCCGCGCTGGTGGAGACGGGATATCTTACCAAAGCTGTCCAGGGTTGTCCGCCCCTGATGCCGTTACGTATTCCGAACAGATCGATTCAGAAGGCCTTCCGTCAGGAAGCGTGGAACTATTTCAGCGACAAGGTGAATAGTGCCTTTGTGCGTGACCTGGCGAATGCACTCTGGGCAGGCGAAATCGAGATTGCGCAGGATTCGCTGAACCGGATCCTGGAATCAACGCTGTCTTTCTACCATGAGTATCACGAATACAGCTATCATCTGATCCTGGATAGTTTTTTCACAGAACTCGGGTATCCTTGATCCGGTCAGGCAGAGACGCCTGATTCTGGAACTGAAGCATGGGATGAAAGAGGGTGAGATGGGGGCAGCTTTGGAGGAAGCTGCCAGTCAGATGATCCGTAAAAAGTATGACAGTCGGCTTGGAGAGGAAGGCTATACGACGCAGGTTCGGTATGGGATGAGCTTTTGCGGCATGAGAGTTCGTATGGTAAAGATCGGACGGAATTACATACTCAACCGATGATCATTTCAGGAGGGCAATTCCGGTTTCTCAGGGAGTGCCGGAGGGCCATAGATCCGGGAATGAACGCACAACCCGGGAGGTTTCCGGCCCATGGAAACCGGCACGTACTCAGGCGGACAAAAAGTGGTTCAGAGGGAGGTCATGACCATGTCCCGGTATGTTCTTTTCAATGACGATGTTCAGGTCGCTTTGTTTACCGTATATCACTCTGTCATTACGGAATTCACGCCGCAGAAGCCAGACCTTCTTCCCATGCAGATTCGTCATGCCTCCGCAGAGGGTTTTTCCTCCTGGCTGCGTGAACGGGCGATAGACCTCAATAATGTGCAACATCGAAACCTGATGAAGGAACTGGTAGGAAGTCGGGATAAATTAACGCTCGCCATTCGTACACATATGTTCAGCATCTCGGATACTTACACATGCTTTGAAGAAGGCGAGTTTATCCCGCGTCACCAACTCTGCAAGCCACAGGATCAGAATACGGTGAGTGATTATTTTCTGATATCCAGTGACACGAGTCTTCGTAAACTGTGTGTGGTTACGCCCAATGCGTCCACGGATGGGAGTTTTACCAAAACCTGGCGATTTGAAGAGGGAAATTGGTGGCTGTATAAGTTTCAGTCCAGCGAGGCAACCAGGGCAGAGGTGGAAATCAGTCGTGTCCTTCGGAAAGCAGGATGGGATGCAGCCGAGTATGCGTATGTGGGCCGATATCGGGGACGCGATAAAACCCGCAGTTTCCTGCAGGCGGGGGAATTCTTTGAACCTTATGATTCTTTCCGGTTTTTCTTTGATGATCCCGACGATGACGATGCGGTGATTTATCGCAATATCGCCTCTCTTGGTGCATCTTTTGAGGTGGCGTGGAAAAGGATTCTCCTGGCGGATGCGCTCTTTGCCAACACGGACCGGCATATGCGAAACTTTGGATTCATCCGGTCTTCCGTAACCGGGGAGGTGCTGCGTTTGGCCCCGAACTTCGACAATAATCAGGCATATCTGGCTAATCCCGGTGGAAACTATTCGGAGGGAATGCTGAGGATGTACATGAAGCAGGCGGACAGTGCAGATCGGGAAAATCTGAGAGAACTGTGCGATGTGCTGCCGGAGCATCCTTACCTGAAACAGGCATGGAATGCAGCCCGGGTGAACCTGAATGGATGATGCACAAAGATTGTTGCGGCAGGTGTCCTTTGGACAGGCTCTGCTGGTTGTTAAAAGATCTGCCCGCAAAAGCGCCGGTGTACTGGCTTTTACGGGCAGATCTTTGTTATAATGTCACCGAAACCACAGCGGAAAGGTGCCTGTTCGCGGCGATCC
Organism: Clostridia bacterium; assembly: GCA_017460325.1. GTDB lineage: Bacteria > Bacillota > Clostridia > Christensenellales > Aristaeellaceae > Ventricola. The sequence continues at coordinate 6,851 of JAFUBF010000469.1, forward strand.
TGTACGGGAATTTGCCGGTGAACAGAGGTCCGGAGGATGAAAATGAGGAAACACAGGTTTATACTGATCCTGCTGGCAGGATGTCTGTTCCTTTTTGCCGGATGTACGCCGACCAGGGAACGTCCGGAGGAAACGGGGGAGTCTGGAAACCGGCTGCTGCTGGGATTTGCACAGATCGGATCGGAAAGCAGCTGGCGAATCGGGAACACCCGAAGTGTGCAGGAGGCGGCGGAGCAGCACGGCATTCAGCTCATGATGAGCGATGCCAATCAGAAACAGGAAAATGAAATCCGGGCGATCCGGCAGTTCATTGCCTATCAGGTGGATGTTATTGCTTTCGTGCCGATTGTCGAGGAGGGCTGGGAGAATGTCCTGCTTGAGGCCAGGAATGCGGGTATTCCGGTCATTCTCTCCGACCGGCAGATTTCCGGGACCATCGATGAAAGCCTGTATACCACATATGTGGGGGCGGACTTTTATGCGGAGGGAAAGAAAGCCGGGGAATTCCTTCTGAAAAAGGCGGAACAGTCGGAAAAGGAAACCCTGCACATTGTCGAGCTCCTGGGAACACCGGGCTCCACGCCGGCGCTGCAGCGGGAACGGGGATTTCATGATGTCATTGCCGGGGACAGCCGGTTTGAGATGCTGGAAGCCGTTTCCGGCGACTTTCTCCGGTCCAAGGGGAAGGAAAGCATGGAAAAGCTTCTTGAAAAGTGGGGCAGCGAGATTGATGTGCTCTATTCCCACAATGACGGAATGACGCTGGGGGCCATAGATGCCATCGAGAGTGCAGGCCTGCGGCCCGGGAAGGACATCGTCATCATTACGGTGGACGGGGAACAGGCTGCGGTGGACCTTCTGAAAGAGGGAAAAATCAACTGCGTGGTGGAATGCACCCCCATGCTGGGTGACCTGATCATGGAACTGACGGAAAAACTGGCGGCGGGGGAAGAGGTGCCCAGGGTCATTCATCCGGAGGAAACGATGTTTACCGAGTATGATGATCTGGACGGAATTCCGTCCAGGGGGTATTGATATGAAACCGACTGCAGGCCACTCCATTGCCGGAGAAGTCAGGCGCTCCACCCGCATTCTGACGACGGCACTGCTGATTCCGGCTGTCCTTTCTCTGGTGTTTGTCCTTGCCACGGCCTATTTTTTCGGCCGGATGACATATCGCATGGAACAGGAGGCGGCACTGGAACCCCTGGTGGAGGTGACCATTCCGGAGAGCGTCTGGTCCGCCGTGGCCGGACGGGTGAGCTTTGAGGAGTGTGGGGCGCTGGAACGGATCCGGGAGGTGGATGCCAGTCTGGATGCGCTCATCCGTGAGACGGAGGGCCAGATGGAACTGGAAGTGGCCCGGCGCACCATGGAGACGCTGGAACGGTATGTCCGCGCGGTGGAGACGGGGATTGAGAACGGCACGCCGGTGGAGGAACTGCAGCGGATCCTGGATGAAGTCCGGTCCGTTGCACAGCTGATCAAGAACATGCTGGGTAACTGCATCACCCAGGAGGCACAGAATGCCGGACGGGTCAACCGTTCCCTGATGCAGATCGCGCTGCTTTTTGTGGTGACGGAGATCGGGATACTGATTTTCGGCCTGTTCATTTCCGTTCATACGAGACGGACACTGCAGCGGTCTATCCGGGAGCCGATTGAACAGCTGGAACAGGTGACGGGCGATCTGGCGGGCGGACATCTGGAGGCCCGGGCGAAGCCGACGGATACGGAGGAGCTGCGGGACCTGACGGCCGGGGTAAACCGGATGGCGGACCGCATTCAGGAGCTGATCCGTCAGAACCGGACGGAGCAGGAGAATCTGAAAAAGGCAGAGCTGCGCACCCTTCAGGCGCAGGTGAACCCGCATTTCCTGTACAATACACTGGATACCATTCTGTGGCAGGCGGAGGAGAAGAACAATCAGGAGGTCATCCACCTGACACAGGCCCTTTCGGATTTCTTCCGGATTTCGCTGTCCTCCGGAAAGGACTGGATTCCGGTCCGGCAGGAACTTCGGCATCTCTCCGGATATCTGGCCATTCAGAAAGTCCGGTACCGGGACGTGCTGAATTACGAGATTGATGTGGATGACGGGCTGTACGAGAACACCATCCTGAAACTGGTCCTGCAGCCGCTGGTGGAGAACGCCATTTATCACGGTATTAAGGAGCGCCGGGGTGGCGGAAAGATCACGGTCAGCGGGCGCGAGGAGGCGGGGATGATGGTGTTTCGCGTAACGGACAACGGGACAGGCATGAGCCCGGAACGGCTGAGTGCCCTGCGCCAGTGTCTGGCAGATGGAACCGACATCCCCCATGCGCCGGAATTCCCCGGGCACAGCGGTTCCGGTTTCGGACTTCGCAATGTGGATCAGCGGATCCGGCTTTACTACGGACAGCCGGAAGGGCTGCAGATTGAAAGCGGAAGGCAGGGAACAACGGTCACGTTCCGCGTGCCCGCAACGGTGAAAGAGGAGAGTCAGGATGGCGTATAAAGTGTTCCTGGTGGATGATGAGGTGGCAATTCGCGAGGGAATCCGGAATTCCAAGATCTGGCAGGACGGCCGGTTTACGCTGGTCGGGGAGGCGCCGGACGGGGAGATTGCCCTTTCCATGATCACGGATGAACGGCCGGACATTCTGCTGACGGATGTCCGGATGCCCTTCATGGACGGCATGCAGCTGGCCACGGAGGTTTCCCGGCAGATGCCGTGGATTCAGATTATCATCATCTCCGGTTATGACGATTTCAATTATGCCCGTCAGGCCATGAGCCTCGGAGTTCAGGAATACCTGCTCAAGCCGATCTCGGCACAGGATCTGCTGGATGCCCTGGAGAGAACCGGCCAGCGCCTGGACAGAGAGCGGCAGCGGAATGAGCGGCAGGAAAACATCCGCCGCCGGCTGGCCGGGACCAACCGGTTCATGCGGGAAAAGCTGATCTCGACGGTCCTGTCCGAAACCATGAATGAGGCGGAGGAAGCGGACAACATGCGGCAGTTCAGGGAACTGGGCATTGAACTGGGCGCCGCCCTCTATGTGGCAGAGGACATCACGTGGGAGGGAAACGGAGAGGATCTTTCTGTCGGGCAGGACAAAATCTATGCTCTTTCGGAACGGACAGATGGTAAGGTCTATGTCTGCGCAGGCAGACACGGGACGCTGGCACTGATTCTGGGGCGGGATGAACTCAGCCTGGAGGAGCAGGCGTACGCGTTTGCCAGGTCGGTCCTGACGGAGTTGCAACGGCTCGGGTATACGAAAGCACTGGTGAGCGTCGGAGATACGGTGACACGGCTGGGCCTGGCGGCGGATTCGGCGCACGCGGCCCGGCACATCCGGCATCTGTGCGTTTCCGGCGGCCGGTATACGGGCTTTGCCGCCGTCAGCAACCGGGAGCTGGTGGAGTGGGACATTGTGCCCTCGGATGCGGATGTCCGTCCGCTCTACGAAAGCCTCCAGTATGCCCAGGCATCCGAGGCGGAGAAGATCCTGGGGGAGTATGCGGCGACCCTCAGCGTGACGGAGTTTCATACGGAAATGGTGGATTCTTATCTGAGAATCGAGGTACTCATGACCGCGTCGCGCATTCTCAGGGAAACCGGCGGAAGAATCACGGATCTGCCGGACGGGCTGCGGTATGAACAGACCCTGACGGAATCGGACGGGCGCCTGCCCCTGGATGATGCGGTGGCCCTGCTCCGGTGTGTGCTTGAATACAGGGATGCGAACCGCCCGGGCAAGGGCGGGGGCATGCTGCCCCGGGCCCGTGCCTTTCTGGCCCAGCATTACAGTGATCCCAACCTGATGCTCCGTGACGTCAGCGAATATGTGGGGGTCAGTGACAGCCGGTTTTCGGCGGTGTTCAGTCAGCAGATGGGCATCACGTTCACCGAATATCTGACCACTCTGCGGATGAACAAGGCGAAGGAACTGCTTTCGGCAACGCCGCTGCGCTCCTCGGAAATCGCCCTGGCGGTGGGATACAACGATCCCCATTATTTCAGTTATCTGTTCAGGAAACAGACAGGAATGACCCCCAGTGAGTTCCGGCGGGGACAGCATGGTGAAAAAAGTTCAACCGAAACAGAAAAATAATCAACACCGGAAAGCGGAAGGCGACAAAGAATCCGGGGAAAAGAGAGAAATTTTAACCGAAATTTAAAAGCGACCTGCTTTACGAATTGGTGAAAATGCCTTATAATTACAGCCAGAAGCGAGAGGAACTCGCTAAAATTCAGATGGAGGTATTCACCTATGAAGAAACTGTTCGCACTGGCTCTGGCACTGGTCATGGTGCTGGGCGCGATGTCCGCTCTGGCAGACGGTTACAAGGTAGCTTTCTCCCAGATCGGTCAGGAATCTGACTGGCGTACTGCCAATACCGACAGCATCAAGGCCGCTATCGAGGGCCATGAGGGCTGGGAACTGATCTATGATGATGCACAGCAGAAGCAGGAGAACCAGATCAAGGCTCTGCGGAACTTCATTACCCAGGGTGTTGATGTCATCCTGTTCACCGGCGTGGTTTCCACCGGCTGGGAAGAGGTTCTCAAAGAGGTTAATGATGAGCAGATCCCGCTCCTTCTGATTGACCGTCTCCCGGACTGCATCGACCAGATCGACTACGTCGCTGCATTCGGCGGAGACTTCGTTGAGGAAGGTCGCCGTCAGGTGGCATGGGCCGGCGAATATCTCAAGGCTCAGGGCCGTGGCGATGAAGAAGTGAACGTGGTTATCATGGAAGGCACCACCGGTGCATCCGCTCAGGTCGGCCGTACCGAGGGCAACCTGGCTGCCATCAAGGATTATCCGAACATGAAGGTCGTCGGACAGCAGTCCGGTAACTTCACCCGCGCCGAAGGACAGGCCCTCATGGAGAGCTGGCTCAAGTCCATCGACAAGATCGACGTTCTGATTGCACAGAATGATGACATGGCTCTGGGCGCCATCGACGCCATCAAGGGCGCCGGCAAGGTTCCGGGCAAGGACATCATCATTGTTGGCTGCGACTCCGTTAAGGCTGCATTTGATGCCATCGTAGCAGGCGAAATGAATGCGACCATCGAGTGCACTCCGCTCTATGGACCGTTCGTCGTCGAGACCATCGAGAAGCTGATTGCCGGCGAGACCATGTCCAAGACCGTTATCCATCCTGAAGAGGGTGTGTACGACGTGGACGGCGGAATCGACCTTGGTACCGTTGTTTCCGTGAAGGCTGCAGACGTGATCGATCAGCGTCAGTATTAATTGAATGAGACAGGCTGTTCGGTTCTGATTAGCCTGCGGACAGGGCGGACGGGAGTCCGCCCTGTATTGTGTAAGAGGGGGCCTGTCGCGCTGCGACAGTTTGTTTATCCGGACCGCTGCAAATGGGCCGGTGACAGGTGGGCCTGACACGGACCGGATGCGTTGCGTCCGACAGTCAAATGAGCAACGGAAGAGCAGCGGTGCCGAAAGACCGGGTTGCTGTTCATAAAGGAGGAGGGGTCTCTTTGCCTGAAAACAATATTCTTGAAATGCGGCAGATTGAAATCCAGTTTCCGGGTGTTAAAGCACTGGACAAAGTGGATTTTAGTCTGCGTGCCGGGGAGATTCATTCCCTGCTGGGTGAAAACGGCGCCGGCAAATCAACACTGATCAAATGTCTGACCGGTGTTCATCACAAGGACGCCGGCTCCATTACCCTGGATGGCAGGGAGATCCAGCCCCAGAGCCCGCAGAATGCCATTGATCTGGGCATCTCCACGGTGTACCAGGAGGTCAATCTCTGCCCGAATCTGACGGTGGCGGAGAATATCTTTGTGGGCCGGCAGCCCATGAAATTCGGCCAGATCGACTGGCGCACCATCAACAGCCGCGCCCATGACCTGATGCGCCGTTTCCATCTGGACATTGATGTTTCGCGTCCTCTTTCGTATTATTCCACCGCCGTTCAGCAGATGGTTTCCATTGCCCGCGCAGTGGATGTCCAGGCGAAAATCCTGATTCTGGATGAGCCGACCTCTTCCCTGGATGATAACGAAGTGCAGCTGCTCTTCCAGGTTATGCGCGACCTCCGGGCAGAGGGCATGGGCATTATCTTCATCACGCACTTCCTGGATCAGGTCTATGCGGTCAGCGACCGCCTGACGATCCTGCGGAACGGCCATCTGGTGGGCACATACAACATCGAGGACATCAGCAAGGTGGAACTGGTCACGCAGATGGTCGGCAAGGACATGGATACCATCTTCAACCTGAAGCGGGTCAATGTGGACGGGGATGCGCCGTATATGCTCTCCGCCAAACACATTGGCATTCCGGGACAGGTGGAGGATATCTCCGTCAGCCTCCGGAAAGGCGAGCTGATGGGCTTTGCCGGACTCCTGGGCAGCGGGCGCACGGAAACGGCGGAAATGCTGTTCGGTGCCACGCGGATTGCAAGCGGTGAGATTGAGCTGGACGGGAAGAAGGCGGAGATCCGGAAGCCGTACGACGCGCTGATGCACGGCATGGCTTTCTGTCCCGAAGACCGGAAGGTGGACGGAATCATCGGGGATCTGTCCATCCGCGAGAACATTGCACTGGCGGTCCAGGCCAGACGCGGATTCCTGCATCCTCTTTCCCGCAAGGAACAGAATGATCTGGCCGACAAGTACATCAAGGCACTGGGGATTGCCACACCGGATGCAGAAAAGAAGATCGGGGAACTGTCCGGCGGAAACCAGCAGAAAGTCATTCTGGCCCGCTGGATGGCCACGGATCCGAAGGTTCTGATCCTGGATGAGCCGACGCGCGGCATTGACATCGGTGCCAAGGCGGAAATCCAGCGGCTGATGCTGGAGATGTGTGAGGACGGCGTTTCGGTCATCTTCATCAGCTCCGAGCTGGATGAGATCATCCGCTGCTCCAACCGGATTGTGGTTATGCGCGACCGGGAGAAAGTGGCGGAGACAGATGGTGCGAGCTGCACCCAGGAGAAAATTCTGTCGATTATTGCTGAGGGCGCTCAGGGCGCGGGAGGTGCGGAATCATGAAAAAACGGTTAAATCTTTCCACGCTCATGCGCTCGAAAGTCACCTGGGCGGTGGTGGCCGAGGTGCTGATCCTGCTGGTCTGTCTGATTGTCCGTCCGGACTTCTTTACCATCAGCTATCAGCCCAGCACCGGCATGCTGTATGGAAACCTCATTGACATTGTGAACCGTTCCAGCGAGATCACCATCATTGCCATGGGCATGACATTGGTTATCGCACTGGGCGGTACGGACCTGTCGGTCGGTGCACTGGTGGCCGTTTCCGGCGCGATTGCACTGAAGTTCCTGCGCTGGGATGTGACGGTCTACACGACACCTGGCGATTACACGGTTTATCCTTTTATCCTTGTACTGGTTGTGCCGCTGCTGGTCTGTCTCATCATGGGCCTGTTCAACGGGTTCCTGATTGCCAAGTGGGACATGCAGCCCATTATTGCGACCCTGATCCTGATGGTCTGTGGCCGCGGTATTGCACAGATTCTGACCAACGGCAAGCAGTTCACCACCGGATACTCTCCGTTCCGGGTCATCGGGCAGGGCAGCTTCCTGTTCCTTCCCATGCCGATCATCATCACGGCGGTGGTGGTGGTCCTGGTTTCTCTCTTTGTCCGGAAAACCGCCTTCGGCACCTTTGTCGAATCGGTGGGTATTAACCGTAAGGCCAGCCGCCTTTCCGGTATCAATGCACAGATGATTATTTTCATCGTCTTTGCACTGACCGGTTTCCTCTCCGGTATCTCCGGCCTCATCTATTCCAGCCGGATCATGTCCAACGACTCCAACAACGCCGGCCTGAACTTTGAAATGGACGCCATTCTGGCGGTGGTTATCGGCGGAACCAGCATGACGGGCGGAAAGTTCAGTCTGCTGGGGACGGTGCTTGGAAGCATCATTATCCGGACGATCGTGACACTGGTTTACTACTTCGGCATCGCCTCCGAGGCGACCATGGCGTTTAAGGCCGTGATCATTGCGGTGGTCATTGTGCTGCAGTCCGAACCGGTACGCAACTACTTCAGCAAGCGTGCCAGTGCGAAAACGAAACTTGCGAACGGAGGTGTGAAGTGATGAGTGACAACCGGAATTCATCCAGACGCAGTCTGATCGCCCGGATCATGAATCCGAAATTCATCATGGTTTATGCCACGGTCGGCATCTTTCTGGTCATTTACCTTTTCGGTGTGGCCGCCTATGGCAGCAAGGGATTTACCACACTCAGAACCTTTACCAATCTGTTCGTTGACAATGCGTACTACGGAATTTCCGCCGTCGGCATGACCATGGTCCTGATTACCGGGGGCATTGATCTGTCAGTGGGTGCGGTGGCCTCTCTGACGGGCATGTTCATCGCGTACGGAACCTCCGTTCTGGGCCTCAGCCCCTGGATCTGCATCGCCTTTTCCCTGGTGGTCGGCGTCGGCCTCGGTCTCCTGATGGGCTGGGTGATCCACTATCTCAATGTTCCGCCGTTCATTACAACGCTGACCGGCATGTTCCTTGCCCGTGGTGTCTGTGCCCTGATCAGCCGTGAATCCATTGAGATCAAGAACGAGACCATTGATGCACTGGCCAGCTGGAAGGTCTATTTCATGCAGCTCAAGGACGGGCAGTGGACCCGTATCCGTCCGAGCGCCTCTCTCAATTTCAACG
>JAFUBF010000470.1 GCA_017460325.1 Clostridia bacterium
ACCACTTCGGTGGGTTCACTACCCTCCCGGTTCGCCCGAAGAAAGTCCCCCTCTTCGTAGTCAAGCTCATTTACCCTGCGTCGCATGGCCATGGCAAAGACCTGGTTTACACTGTTGATGACGCCGGCAGCGGAGCGATAATTATCCTGAAAATAGATTTTCCTTTGCTCTGCATCCTCTTCCATGGAATAGGTATCCCTAAGATGCATAAACAGACGGGGTTCCGCGTGACGGAAGCGATAGATACTCTGCTTGACATCCCCAACCATGAACAGATGATTTCCGGCGTGATGCAGTGCCTGAATAATGGCATTCTGAATGGCGGAAACATCCTGGCTTTCATCTACGAAGATATCCGTATACTGCATCTGCAGCGTGTTTCGGATTTCAGGATGCGTCAGATCGGTCATCAGATGGTACGTCATCTGCTCCATATCGGAAAAATCAATGACGTTGGTGGCCTGTTTCTGGCGGCGAAACTCCTGCGAAAAGTATCGGATCAGCATTTCGAGTCCCTGCAGTTCATTCTCTATATGCAGGTTATCCCGCAGATGTGTTTCGTTCAGAAGGTCGGAGAGTTCTGTCTGTGCCCTGTTCAGGAGTCCTTTCTGGCCCTTTATGCTCCCCCGTACTTCCTTGAACTGTTCATAAACGGCCTTGTCCTCCTCTGAAAGCTTTCTCAGGGGTTTCAGTTTCGGCATGGCATCCGAAACCCCTGTAACCGCAGACAGGAGAGCCTGAACGGAACCTGCCTGCGAGAGCTGCTCCTCCAGTCCGGCCAGGGCGGCACGGTCCGCTTCCGCAGCAGAGAGAACATCCGGATAACCGGGTAATGCTTCTGCCAGTTGCCGCTCCCGGTCCAGTACGGAGGGAATGCCGGTCAGATCCATTTTGACGGCGGCCAGAACCTCCGCAATCCACGGGTGTCTGTCGGGCGGCAGCGTGATGTTCTGAATCAGCGCATGGAGACGTTTGAAAGGATCCGGGATCCCCATCATGGCACCGTAAAGCGAACGGAACATGGAAAGAAGCTCGTCGCTTGAAAAGGATTCAAGGAGCGAAAGAACGGCCTGCTGCTTTTCCTCAGTCATCTCCGGCAAGGCTTTGACCTTTTCGGCATCCAGGAACGTATTCATCGTCTCCTCAAATGCCGCATCAAAAAGGGGAGAAATCTCCCCTTCCTCTCCGACACGGACGAGAGGATCCACATCAAGAATGTGAAAACCGCTGCGGATAACCTGGATACAGAACGCGTGTATGGTGGAAATCTGTGCGTTTTCAATCTCATCAAGTGCTGCGGCAACGGCATCCTGCTGCGTTTCGGTAAGAGAGGGATCATCTGCTGAGGTAATCAGAAGATCCTGCAGCTTCCTGCGCATATTACTGGCCGCCTCCCGGGTAAACGTGATCACCAGCATGTTGGACAGATGCTTCTCCGGATGTTTCAGCAGGGTCTGCCGGATTTTTTCCACCATTACGGTCGTCTTTCCGGAACCGGCCGCGGCTGAAACCAGTATGGTGTGATTCTCTGCTTCAATAGCCCTGAGCTGATCAGGATTAAATGATGCCATATCTGTAATCCTTTCATGTTGCTATTCGGATGAGGGCGATGTGCATTCAGAGCAAAACGTACCCGTCACTGGAAATACAGCGACGGGTACGTTTTCAAAGACTTCGCCAACCGGTGCCGGAGGTGATCCGGACCGGAATTTTCCCGGGTTTTCAGGCTGAAACCGGAAGTGCCTGCCGGAGATTATCCGGATATCGCACCCTGTTCAGTCCGTTTCGGTGAAATACGAACCCGACGAACCCGACGTCCTTCCGTATTGAGGATGGTAAAGACACGATCCCTGAACGTGAACGACTGACCTTTCACCGGGAAAGCATCCAGGAATTCAATACACCATCCGCCAACCGTGTCACTTTCATAATCAAACTCGTCTTTGTCCCATTTCATACTTTCAAGGAGAGCGGAAATCGGCGTATCTCCATCCATCTGAACAGAGCCGTCCTCCTCCTCGACAATCTCAGGATGAACGGTATCGGTTTCATCCCAGATCTCCCCTACCAGCTGTTCAAGGACATCCTCCATGGAGACGACACCGAGCGTTCCGCCGTATTCATCGGTCACTATCGCAAGATGCTGACGGGCATTTCTCAGGGTGGACAGGACAGCAGGAAGTTTCATGGTCTTGTAAACATAGCATGGGGGCAGCATCTGTGAGCGGAGATCGACGTGCTTATCATCGCTCATCGCCTTCAGGATATGCTTAAGCGAAAGAATGCCGATGATATTATCCGGGCTGTTCTCATACACCGGGATCCGCGAATAACGGGAATTCCCGAGAACACGCATGATTTCCTTCCGGTCATCGTTGATATCAATGGCCAGCATGTCCACTCTGGCGGTCATGATCTCCGAGGCGGAGATATCCGAGAAGTCGATGGCTGCATTGACCAGATCGGAGGAATCCTCATCCAGTACTTCCTCGTCCTCGGCTGTATCAATGATGGTGTGAAGCTCCTCCGTGGCATCCTCATCGGACTGCGCGGATTCTCCTTTGAGAAAGCCGCTGATCAGGTTGACCAGAAACACCACCAGCAGTGTGATCGGCTTAAAGAGGATCGAAAGAAAGTGAATCGGTTCCGCGTACTGGAGCACCATCTGCGTGGGCTGCTTTTTTGCGGACAGTTTGGGAATGGTTTCCCCGAAGATGATAATCAGACCGGTAATAACTGCTGTTACCAGGCCTGTATCGGATTCTCCCAGAACCAGGATGGCAAAAACAGAACCGGCAGAGGAGGAGGCAATGTTCACCAGATTATTGCCGACCAGAATGGTGGACAGCAGACTGTCATAATGTTCGAGAATGGAAAGCGTTCTTTTGGCTTTTGTGTTTCCTTCATCCGCGAGGCGCTGGAGGCGAACCCGGTTACAGGATGAAAAAGACATTTCAGAGGCGGAAAAAAATCCGGAAAGGAATATACAGGCAATGATGCAGAAAAGAGCAATGTATATCGTCATGGTTCATTGCCTCCCTTCATCTGCGGGACATTCGGGACCGGTTCCACTTTTTTAACCAGAAGGCGTGTAATGCGGTGATGAACCATCTTCTGAACGGTAATTTCAAGCCCGTAAGCCGTAAAGGAATCCTTTTCTTTCGGAATTTCGGTGAACGCTTCGTAGGTCAGCTCACCCATGAGTTTGTTCCCGATCTCCGCTTCCTGTTCATCTGTGTACTTTACATTCAGTTCATCCAGTACATCAATCAGATGCTCCTCCGCGTTGACACTGTATGTTCCGTCGGGGAGCCGGACGATATTTTCAATCACCCGATCATCCTCATCCCAGATTTCACCGACCAGTTCCTCAAGAATATCCTCGATGGTAACGATACCCAGTGTTCCGCCGTAATTATCCGTCACAACGGCGATATTGAGCTTCCGTTTGGACATAACCGGAAGCAGATCACTGATCTTCGTGGACTGATGGACAAAATAGGCATCATCGAGAAGTGGCTTGATACTGACGGCTTTGCCCATTCGGATATAGGCGCGGATATACTTTTTAATCTGCAGGATGCCAATGATGTTGTCAACGGTTCCCTCATATACGGGCAGACGGCTGTGGTTATGATTCCGGATAAACCGCAGAACCTCTTCCTGAGACATGTTGATATCAATGCCGTCAATGTCCATCCGGGAGGTCAGGATGCTCTCCACCGTCACATCCCGGAACTGCAGGGCTGATGAGATCAGTTCGCCCTGTTCCTCGTCAAGGACGCCGTCCTCTGTCATGTCCTCAATGATGTCGTAAAGCTCATCCTCCGTAACCGTTGCCTCCGGCTCACCTCCGGACCTGGCGTCATCTTTTCCCCGATAAAGGAAAGCAGCTGCGAGGCGGGACGCAGGACCGTCATGAGGTAACGCATGAAGGGAGCAATCCGCAGACTGAGCGTTTCACTGTATTTTCGGGCGATGCTCTTGGGAAGCATTTCACCGAAGAAAAACACCACCAGGGTTGTGATCAGTGTGGAAAGTGTAACAGCTGAAACACCCCAGATCTTTGTCACATTGATGGTTACAAGCGAAGCTGCGGCAAGATGAATGATGTTGGTGCAGATCAGCATGGAGGTAATGGCCAGATCGAAATGATCCGTTACATAAACCGCATGGATCGCCCTTCTGTCTTTCTTTTCTGCCCGGACACGAAGCCTGGTCCGTGAAACGGATGAAAAGGCTGTTTCTGCAGCGGCAAAAAACATTGCAAGAAAAATAAGTACGATTATTATCAGCCACGAAAACAATCGACCGCCGTCGTCCATCTGGAACAATCACTCTCCTCAAAACTTGCTTTGGCTTCGGCACCGTATGACTGACAGGAGGCATTATCTGACAAACCGGTTAAGAGTACCGGGGCCGCCTCCTTTAATGCCGCTTTGGCTTTCGGCACCATATGATTG
>JAFUBF010000471.1 GCA_017460325.1 Clostridia bacterium
CCACGACGTAAAGTTGGGCACCAAAGTATGGATTTGCCCTGTATGTGGGGCTGTATTGGACAGAGATGTCAATGCGGCAATCAACATACGTGAAAAGGGAAAGGAAGTCTTTGTACAGTATTTTCTGCAAGAACTACAGGAGGAACAATCTTCCCGGGCCAGAGCAGCAAAATTATCTGAAGCACGCAAGCACAAAAAGGGAAACCAGGCAGTGCAAAATGCTCTTGCCTGACTGCAGCCTACCCGTGTCTCTTATTCCTGAATGACACAACCGGTTTGGAACGCCGTGGGTCGGCTGTCTGCTTGTCGGGAAACCGACAAGAATAGCAATTATAGAGTATGCCGTCAGGCATACGAAGCCCCCACCTCGCGTGAGCAGGTGGTGGGTAGTTCACTATGCGTGAATCAGCCGAAATTCAGAATGCCAGGCAAAAAATCGTCTCCTCCCTTGCGGAAACACGCATGGAAGCCGGGATTTCCCAGAAGGAGCTTGCCCGCCGCATCGGAACACATACGCCCAATATCAGCCGGATTGAGAGCGGCCAACAGAATATTTCTCTGGACACCCTGCTGAAAATCGCATCCGCTCTGAATAAGGAAGTATCTGTCGAGCTGAAGGAAAAACCCGCCCCCGCCGTAAGCCGTTACAGTCTCCGCCTTTATGACGAAGAACTGTTGACCTTCTCCATGGAAGACGCCGGATTGTCCGGATTGAAAACCACTTTTCTTTCAAAAAACGAAGACCGTCTGCAGGTGTTTCCTCTGGATCTGGCGCTTACGGATGAAGGAATCCTCACATGGCTCCAGAAACGCATCATACCCAAAAATCGTGCCTTCGCGGAGGAAATTCTGAAAACCCTGGATCTGAGCATCAACAACACGAAAGGAATCATTGACATCTGCAAAGGTTTATCTCTGAACGACAGTTATTGGGTTGTCCCGGAGGGATTCGAAGGGAAATTCGGCGCTTACAATCTTTACGAGAACCGTTTCTCCAGCGCCCTTTCCCTCGTCGCCTATACCGGTATCAGCCACAGTAAACCCGTCGGCACAACCTCTCCCGAACTGACCACCCAGGGCATGCTCCGCAAAGCCTGGCGCCATCTGGACAAAAAAGGGATCTACCTCTTCAAGGGTGGGACGGAAGGCGCTGCCAACGCCGGAAATGAGCCTTACAGCGAATACTATGCTTCTCAGATTGCGCAGCAGATGGGCCTGCATGCGGTCATGTATGACCTGGAAAACTGGACAGGCATTCTTGCATCCACCTGTCCCCTTTTCACCAGCATTGATACCTCGTATATCCCCATCGGGCGGATCGTAAAAACCGGTGGGCTTCAGGCCTGTCTTGATTACTATGCCGGGATCAGCCCCGTTGCTGTCGAAGAACTGAAAAGCATGCTTGTTTTTGACGCCGTCATATATAACGAGGACCGGCACTTTGGCAATTTCGGTATCCTCCGGGACAGTCACAGCGGCAAAGTAATCGGGCCCGCACCCATCTTTGACAACGGTCTCTCCCTGTTCAATTACGCCATGCAGGATGACATTGACAACCTGGAAGCTTATGCCCTGACGCGGAAGTAGTTCCTTTCCCCGGCCAACGCCCCCGTTTCAGCGTATATCTGTTCTCCTCCAGATACATTCCTCTGCCGGGCATTTCTGCCTCCGTCATCCCTCATTCCTGAGCAGATACTTGTTGCTCACGACTTTCATGGACAGACTGGCCGATATTTTCTCGCAGTACACGGGTTCGGTGGGCCGGATTACAATGCCTTCTTTCTTCCCGCCGTTTGGATAATTCCCATCTGCCCGTTCCAGAAGAGCTTCTACCGTCGGATATCTGGACGGAAGATCCATGTCCACCTCCTCAATCGGCACCGTGGTCATCTGCAATGCTTTGCAGATTTCCTGCATCCTTCTGAGCCCGACCCGTTTGCCATTCTCACGGATAGTAAACACATACCATTCCGGAGCTTTCAGCCGAAGTCGGTTCTGCTGGATGCCCGGTGCACACAGTTCTCCCTGAATCGTCAGTGTCTTCAGGCCGTTCTCCCTTGCAAACGCCTCCAGTTTCTCCTGATATCCGCGTCCCTTGATCAGCTCATAGAACGAACTGCTTCCATCGTCCTTATATTCGTAGTTGTGACCGCACACATGGAAACCGTTTTCATCCAACCCGATCGAATGGGACGATCCGTCCATCTTGGTGCTGATGTAGTACTCCAATCCTGCAAATGCCTGGATCAGCGCCGGTTCGGCCTGTACACGCGTCTCATCCGTATGCGGAATATCATGGGGCAGTGTCCCAATCACGGTGCCGCCGGTGGTGGCTTTTTCCTCAATCTCCCACTTTCTGATGCCCAGGAGCTCCGTCACATCCGTTCCCACTTCCGCATCCGCCGGGATTTCGGGAAACTGGCTGACCGGAAGCAGCAGCCCCTGGGAAAGCTGCCCGCGGAATTTCTGCGTGCGAATCTTGTACCCTTCGCCCATGAGCTCCGTCTTCCTGTAACTGGAAGAGCGCATGAATTCAAATTCCGGCCGGATCGGCAGGAACGAATCGATTTCAAAATACACACCGGGATCCATCGGCCTGAACTGCCCTCTGTTCACCACGCACTGCCATCCAAGCACATGCGCCAGTTCGATCCTGTCCGCTCCCTCAATGGGCTCTACCCTGTGCACCACCTGTATACTCGCCAGTTTACGGCTCATTTTCCCTCACCCTTTCTCTCCGCAAATGAACTGTCTGTATTCCCATCCCCGCATTACTCATTCCTCACCATGTACCGCCCTCTTTGCGGCCTCATAGAACTGCCTGTCCGTATCCGTAAGTTCCCTTCCGAGCATCTCAGAAATTCTGTCCTCCTCCGAATCCGACCGGATCATCGCATTGAATTCCTCATCTTCCCTGTCCACATATTCCCTCAGGGCCTCTTCATCGACGGTGATAATACCTTTCCCGATCAGGTAATTCAGCTCCCTGACCCGAACCCAGGCTCCCCGTTCATTCATTAACATGCCCTTAAAAGATAAGCCTCCCAGCATCGTACATTCCTCCATGTTCTGTCGCTTTACCCGTTTCAGTCCTTTGCCATGCGACTCTTTCGTTTTTTCCTGTACATCCCCCCGACGGGCGATCTGTTACAGTCTATGGTTCAGCAAATCAGGAAAGAACACACCTGCCGCAATCCGGATACAGCTGCTCCCGCTTCTTTCCGTCTTTCTGCGTTTTGCCGGTCCGGGTATTCCTTCACGCGCCTGATTCGTTCCACTCAAAAGGCAAATATCTTCTTTCGCAATGCCGTGTTGGCCATAACTGCGGCAAGCCGTCTGAATTCCTCCGTGCCTGTACCGGCCTTTTCCAGCAGGACCACGGCGATACGGTACTGAGTCAGATGGAAATTTGCCAGGAATTCGTAAAAAGTCTCCTCAAAGAAACCCATCTCCCTTCCTGACAGGAGCCGGACAAGCCGTTCTCTCCACTCCGCCGGTGTTCCCTCGCAAACCTGACCGGACAGTCCCCTCGCCCTTTCAGCCAGGGACAAAAGCCAGCATCTGGTTTTCTCACTGATCACCACATCGGATCCCTCCCGCCACCAGTAGAGCCTCTCATCTGAAGAGATGCGCAGATACTCCTCTGTCGTCCTGCGCTCTGAGGGATCATCCTCCGACACGTGGTCGTACTCTATCTGCGGAACCGTCAGCCTGTCTCTGACCTCCCACCACAGTTCCCAGAAATTCCTGCCATACGTCTCTGCGATGACCAGAACAAAAATCTGAGGTGAATTGACCACAGAAGCCAAAGAAAGCGCCGCGCTCCTTTCGTTCTTTCCGAAAGACTTCCGCTGTTTCCCGTCACAGGTCAGGTATCCCAAAAGGGACGTGACCTGCTCATCCTCCGTTTGAGTGGATTCCTTTTTGTATGCTTCCACTGCATTTTTGCAGAGGATAAGGGAATCCAGAATACTCAGTCTTTCCAGGTTTCCCTGGTCATCAAGCCGGGGGCCCTGATATCCATCCTTTTTCGCTTCCCCAATGATCGCGCCGGTTCCTTTGCACACCATCATGGTAATGATCATTGGATCAATCCCCCACTTCACGCTGCCATAACTTTCCGCAAAACTGCTTTCCAGTCCGTATACCCTTCCCCTTCTCTCCTGCTCCCGTATTTCTTCCTCTGCAAGCCTCCAGACATCCCTGCGCCAGGTGTATTCAAGGTCACGGTCCAAAATGTACCGGAGCCACTGTATCGCGCCGTCCGGGCAGGAGAGGGAACTGTTTGCAGAGGCAAAAAGCGTGTCTGAATATATCTCAGCCAGATCGTACAGCGCCTGGATGACCAGATTGAACCTGTTCCATCCGATCTTTCCGCTGTATACCTGTCTACGCTCTGTATCGATTCCGGCGTTCTCCCATCCATCCTTCTCAAAATAACTGTATGTTACATCAATGTACCGCTCCCGGTCAGGTGTCGGAGGGCGCAAAAGCCATAGCTCATGTCCCATGAAATTGCAGTATGCCCTTTCAAACAGGCCTCCCTGTTCGAGCACACGCATCGCTTCCCTGAGAAATCCGGGCCATTTCTCATCCGGAATCGTTAACTTTCCAATACAGTGCATGAACGTCCCCATACTCCGCTCCTCTTTCAGATTCTTTCCGGGAAAATGGCGCCGTGACCCTTTCGCGTATCACTCTGCCCCCGATTCCCGGAAATTCACAGAAAAACCGTGCCCTGTTCCGGAGCTCCTCCGGAACAGATAAATAAAAACTGCCTGCCATACAGCCATGTGGGAAACCCCCGGCCAACCGCCTCAGCGCCGGACCATGCCCATGGATTTCAGCATGTTGCCATGCCTGCGTCACCATTGTCCCCTGACCTGTCACCATTGACTCTTTCTGATCGTTGACCATTCACCGTTGCCGGATGACGATTCACACCGGACCGTTGAATCTTGTGTAAGCCATTTACACACAGGCGGGAATCGAACCCGCAATCTCATGATCCCAAGTCATGCGCCCTATCCGTTAGGCTACTGTTGAAGGCCTGAAAACTCTTTTGTAGAGAGCTTCTTTAATGCCCGTACCGAAGGGACGGACAATCAATGCAGAATAACCCCTCTGCGGGGAAAGCGGGTTCAGGGCTTTCGTATGGCAGACAGAGCCATCAGAACTCAATCGTCGTCGTGGCGTTGCTGACCTTGATCTGCGTATCCAGTTCCTTGGTCAGGTTGTCGATCCTCTCCCGGAGATCCTGCACCTTCTTCCGGCTGTCCAGCGGGTCAATGATCTCCGTAGTGTTTTCCCGGATATAGGCATCCACCACTTCCAGAGGCTTTGCGTCCTTCACCTTGCTGTCCTTCCCCAGAATGGAAAGGCGCATGGTCTCCGCCTGGGATTCCAGGCTTTTATTTTTGCTCTCCGCCTGGTCCACATTCCGCTGGTACTGCAGCTCTATCTGACTCAGCAGGCGATCCTCAAAGGCGCCCTCACGGTTGTAGATCCCGGCTCCTTTCAGCCGGTTACGAAGCGCAATGGCCCCCGCCACCGTAAACTCGCCGTAACCGGTTCTGACCGTCATTGCCGCGTTGGAGGCCACAATGGCCGCGTCGATGCGCTGATAGCGGTCAATCAGGTCCATGATCTGCTGATAGGCAGACTCGGCCGTCCCTTTGAATTCCTCCACCGTCACACGGGCCGTGACCGTCTTTTCCTCATTCCGCTTTTTTGTATCCACCACCCGGATCTTCCCGATCCTGTCCCCGATCTTTTTGACCAGCAGATCGCGTTCATCCAGCGCCTGGGTCACCAGCATTTTTTCAGACATTTTCGTCCCTCCTCATCAGTTCTCTTTTCTTTCTCAGGCCCACAATCGCCTTACAGATGCCCGCACATTCCCTTTCCAGTTCGTAAACGCGCTCCATGCAGGCGGGCTCACAGTCCGGGATCCGCTTCGACTCCGCCGCCAGTTCTGCTGCCATCCAGGAAAGCCTGTCCGCTATCTTTTTTATCCGGTCCCCGTACGGCATTTTCTCCTCCTCCGGGTCTGCAGGCAGCTCAAATCGAACCCTCTTCTTTGCCTTTTCCGCCTGCTCCATCCAGCGGACAATGCGCTCCGCCCTGACTGCCCGTACACAGCTGAATGGGAACACCGCCCTCAGGGCACAGGGATAATACGGCCTGTCCATGTATGCATTCATCTCGGGATCTGTGCCGAACCGGTTGTCCTCCTGCGGCTTTGTCTGTCCGCCCACATAAAACTGCAATTCCTGCCTGTCCAGATCCAGTACATACCCGAACTCACAGAACAGGGAATTCCGGATGAAATCGTCCGGTTCCGGTCGGACAGTCAGGGAATTCCCGTCCCATCCGGCCCTTTTGCATGCCTCATAGGAAAACCCGTTTGCCTCCTCCATCCCCTCCCGGTCAGGGCACATCGCATCATACAGAACATCCAGATTCTTTGTCCTGATCAGGTCCACCACGTTTATCCCGGCGCCCTGCGGATAGGCATCATGAAAGATCTCCATTTCCCTGCAGGCACCCTCACGGCACAGAATAAAGCTTCCCCTTGTACTCATCCACTCACGCCTCCCAATACATCCCCGTTCCCTGCCGGGGTGCTCCTGATACAGTCATCTGCCTCTGAACGGCTTTTCCGGTTTCCCGCATGTAACTTCCGGGCCCTGCGCATCCCCCGGTTATCAAGCATATCACCCGAAACACGCCCTGTCACTGAACCTGTAATATAATGCCATCCGTGGTCAGGAACGCTGTCCGGCTTTCGGCACCGCAGGATGGACAGGGAACATCATTGGGTTTCCCCACCCCTTCGTTTCCTCCTTCTCCCGGCTGTCTTCCTCAGCTGTCTGTCCGAACCGTCTTTTCAATCCATTGCCTTTCGAACCGGGCAAGACCGTCTGATCCTTCCAGAATCCAGTGTCCCAGTTTCGTCAGAAGCAGATTCATACGCTCACTTCCGGACGTCCCGAAGACATGCAGCATCGTATCAGAAAGGACCGTGTACGTTCTCTCGGTATCTCCGTCTCCGGGGACAGGCCCGACCTTCGCTGATTCCGTGCCCCTCTCCGGCCGGCACATTTCTGTCCGATTTCCCGCCCGGACGATCCATACGGCCACACTATACACGACTTCCCGGGAATTGACCACGTCATGGATGACGCATTTGCGTCATCCATGTTACATTTCAGAAAATTTTTTTCATTTTCCCGCAGAGTACTTGTGCCGCAACAAATTGAGTGAACCATCACAAACACATTACATGAACCACTGAAACGCCTGGATTTCACAGAACAATATAGGAACACACACGCAACGTGAGCCAGTTATCCCAGATGACCTGTTCATCCGTCCTGGTTTCAGGCTTTGCTGGCTCTACAGGTTCTACAGGCTCAGCATCCGGCTTGTTCGTATCCGCTGCAAGGATGGCAGCCACATCATTCCGTACACTTTCCATGGTCTTCCCGTATTTCCTGCTCCAGTGCTGGATATCGGCATGGTTGGAGCCAAGGCCAAGAGAGTGGCTTCCTGCGTGGTCGATGATGGCCGGGACCTTCAGCCCCTTATATTCGATCGTCCCCTTCGGATCGATACCGAACATCTTACACAGATAGGCTGTCATCTCACAGGCTTCCTGATATACGGCGTTAAAGTAGGCTGCGTCATTCAGACCGTCCTCGCAGATCTCAACCTGGATGTGCGTGTCATTGCAGATGCCTTTAGAGCCGCTTCCACAGCCCCACGGACGATAATCTCAGGGCATGGCCTGAACCGCAGTCACAGTTCCGTCGGCCAGCTTGCCGATCCAGAAGTTCAGTCCGGCCTGCACATCCTTGTGGTTCCAGTCATTGCTGTACTGGTTCTTCCCCAGCTTCTCCAGCCAATACGCCCTGTCACTGGCATCATCATCCGGCTGGACATAGCGTTTCAGATTCGGATTGTTCGCGCCCGTGCTGTGCCAGAGGACGCCCTGGGGTGTGAACTTCCGGGTTTTCCTGTAGCAGGTACTCTGGGTCATCAGACACACCAGAGGCTTGTTTTTATCGTTATACTTCATGGATTTCTCCTTTCTCGCGGACACAGCCGCGAAATGGGCAAAAAAGAGCCGGAGTACTGTTTCCTGCACTTCGGCTTACACGATCAGTTTTTCTTCTTCAGCATCACGATCAGCTGTGCGATGCCGACCACAAGGATGAGGAAGGAGAAGTTCCCCCGCCCCATCTCAGCGATTATCGTTTCGATCACTGGTTACCCCCTTCCCCTGCAGACAGAAAAAAGCACCGGCCATAAACCGATGCTTTGTCCTTCCTGCCGGAGTATTATTCATCCGAGCAGATCATCTCACCCGCCAGGAGCTTCAGAAGGATGGTGGTGTATCTGTCCCGCTCTGCTCCATCGCATTCCTTAGCCCCCTGCTGAAAGAAGTCGATGACATCCCCGCGGTTATCCCACTCCCTTGCCTGCCTGTAGCAGATGGTCCTTACCGGATCGCTCATGCCCCAGCCTCCTTCCCCGGTTCCTGCGCCAGCCTTGCCTTTGCGTTTTCATAGATGCTGGGCTAAGTGGTGGGTAATTGACGTAAGCTGTTCTCCTGTAGGTATGGCTGTAAAAGAGCAAAACCTTCTGTGCCGACACCCCATTGTTGGAATAGAGTAAGACGTATTGCACTTAATCAATTATCCATCTTCCACCCTTATCCGGACCTTCTCGATGGAGTCTCCCACTGCTCTTTAGGCTATCTAGAACTGTTCTGACCTGTGATTGACTAATCTTTAAGCGTTTTGCTATCTTTGCTCGGGAGATGTTCTCGTCCTCTCGTATTAGTGCTAACACCAAATCAGAGCGAAGTATAATCTCATCTGCTTTTTCTGGCTGTTTTTCTGGCTGTTTTTCTGGCTGACCACCAGAAACTATACTCCACCCTTCTCCACAATGTCGATGGAATCTAACTGTAAATCCATATTTTTCTTTTATAAACTCGTATTTTACTCCTGCTTGAGTACATTCGAAATCGATCCTTGTGAACTACCCACCACCTGCTCGACATGGTTGTTATTGAGATCCTTGGATTATACTTGTCCAGCTCCTCCTGGATGGTGTTTGCCATCTGTCCCACAAATACGGTCCTGCTCATCGCTTTTCCTTCCTGCAGGTGAAGCGAACCGCCTGCTTCTGATAGTTCATGGGATCTACGGACAGGATGTTGTAATGCTCGTCACGGAAGAGAATCCGAAACCCGGTTGACGTCACGGCGTCCAGCTCCGGACACCATCTGCTTTCAAAGGTTACACTCTTTTCCTCTGCAGTCACCGCATCCCCCTCTTCCTGCGCGGCATAGGTATTGGCATATCCTTGAACTTCCTGGATAGCCCGTCCGCTGGAATATCCAGTGGCTTATGTGTCAGGGTACGCGGAGTAGTCCTTCTGGATTACGTTCGTGTTGATGACTATGATCAATTCGGCTCTCGGGTTCCATACAGGGGCCAGTGACAGGAACTGGCCGTAGGTCAAACCGTCAAGAATGTCCATATTCACATAGTCGGTCAGCCAGCGGATGCATTCGTCAACCTCCGACTTGGTGCGGCCGTTCTTTTCGGCCTTGGCAACCAGAGCTGCATAGACTCTGTTGAAGCCCATATCGAAAACGCTTTGTCCTGGCATGTCAGCTCCCCCACAGGTGAAACAAAGAGAAAGACCCTCCGACCCGCCAGAGCCGTTGTAAGGTGGGGATCGGAGGGATTTGCCCTTTCACATTATCTCACGAACTTCACTTTCGCAATTTTAGCATAGAAGGCAATGCCGTAAATCAGCTGCTGTTCATAGCCCTCCAGTATCACCTTGTCGTAACCTTTCTCGAAAATCTGTCTAATAGCATAATCGCAACCAGTGTTGGGATGTACATATTTCTGGGTTTATGTTCAGATACTCCGGAAGCGACGTGTGAGAAAACCAGTTCGAAAATTCAGCTTTGCTCCCTGGCTCACAGGCTCGATGAATTGCCGCAAGGATTAAACTCACGCATCTTAACCCAAAATTCAAAATTCAAGCACAGCCTCTTAATCCATGCTCCCTGACGTTCTGCTTCTAATTCCTTCTGCTCTCTTTTTCATCTCTGTCCGCCCGTACAAAGATGAACATAGTATACTGGCGGACCATATCCGCGTGTTCCTGCAGCCATTTCCGTATCTTGATTACCTTCTCGTCAACGAAATAACCGCATCTTTTGCGCTCCGCTTTTATCGTTTCTGCCCCTACTTCCGGGCATTTATCCAGCACATACTCCGAGAGGCCATAGAACGAGAAAAACAGTTTCAGGCGTTCCAGACTGTTCCACTGAATCCAGGACGAATGCAGCACAATAAACGCACCACAGTGTCTGCATATCTTTGCAAGCCATGCCATTGCCACCTCATCCCAGTCGTAATAGGCCGTAGCGATATCCCATGGATCTCCCTCGTCCACCAGTTTGGGATCATATGTCTCCCGGAGCATTTCGATCGTTTTATCCATGTCATGACTGAAACGATACTCATAGTTGTAAGTGTAGCAATGGAACTACAGCTGTACTGAGAACAGAAAAGAAAATAGTGAAGGTTACACATCCATTTTCGCCTGACTTAGGGAAGGAATTTGTTCTCATTGATCGTAGAAATTTCTGGGGCGATGAACGCCTTATTC
>JAFUBF010000472.1 GCA_017460325.1 Clostridia bacterium
CTTCGTGGCGGAAAGGTCATAGTCTATGGGCACGATATTGATACCCGGATGAACCTCCGTCAGGCGCCGTAGCATCCCTTTTCCGTTGATGTGATTGGGGAGACAGCCAAACGGCTGGGCACAGACGATGTTTTCGTACCCGTTTTCGGCCAGTTCCAGCATTTCAGCAGTCAGAAGCCATCCTTCGCCCATCTTTGAGCCATACCCGATGACCCCGTTCACCAGTGACTTGACATGGGCATACCGGGTCGGGGGAATAAAGCGGTCATGTCCTTTGAAGGCCTCGATCAGAATCCGCTCCATTCGCTGGCAGTAACGGAGGAAGAGTTTACAGAAAATGAGTTTGAAGAAGTTGCCACCGTAAAGATGGATATCCTCAATCCGGTTGTCGATTTTGAAGAGGATAAAGCCCATAATCCCGGGCAGCATGTACTCACAGTCCTGTTTCCTGAGGAATTCCTCCAGGCCGTTGTTGCCAAGAGAAGAGTACTTCACATAGATTTCTCCGACAATCCCGACTTTCGTCTTCGGTTCCCGACTGCGCTCAATGGCGTCAAATTCATTGACAATCTGCCGGAGATTTTCACGCATCTCCCGGTGTCCGAGGCCTTTTCCCGCGTTAAACTGCTCAACCAGCCGCTCGTTCCAGGTTTCAATCAGGGCATCCGTCTGTCCTTTCTGATACTCATACGGACGCGTCTGATTGGAGGCGCACATGATGCAGTCCCCATAGATCAGAGAGGCAATCAGCTGCCGGATAAGCGGCAGGGTCGGCTTGAAGCCGGAGGCGGATTCAAGGCCGGAAAGGTTGGCGGAAATGACGGGAATGTATTCAAGTCCGGCCTTTCGCAGCGCCTTACGCAAAAGGAAAATGTAGTTGCTGGCCCGGCAGCCGCCGCCCGTCTGTGAGATGATCAGCGCGGTTTTATGCAGGTCGTACTGGCCCGAATGCAGGGCATCCAGAAACTGACCGATGACCAGCAGCGCGGGAACACAGGTGTCGTTATGGACATACTTGAGTCCCTCTGCCATGACATTGGGTCCGTGATTCTTGAGAACAACCGCATTGTATCCGTTCAGCCGAAAGACCTTTTCCAGCAGGGAAAAATGAAATTCCAGCATATTGGGAATCAGAATGGTATAGCCCTGATCCCGCATTTCCTTTGTAAATTCTACATGCTTAATGTCCACTCACATGTCCTCCTTGCGCTTACCGGCCTCCTGCTGATCAATGGCCGCAAACAGAGACCTGAGGCGGATGCGGACAGCACCGAGATTGGTGATTTCATCGATTTTGATCTGTGTATAGATCTTTCCGGCGTCCTCCAGGATTTCCCGGACTTCATCGGTCGTAATCGCATCCACTCCGCAGCCGAAGGAAACCAGCTGAACCAGGTTGATATCCGGCTGTGAGGCGATGTATTTGGCTGCGGCATACAGGCGGGAATGATAGGTCCACTGATTCAGCACCTGGACGGGTTCCTTATGCATATACGCACTCAGGGAATCCTCGGTAATCACCGCGGCACCGAAGCCCGAGATCAGCCGGTCAATGCCGTGGTTGATTTCAGGGTCCACGTGATAGGGGCGACCGATAAGGCAGATAATGCGACGATGCTCCTCACGGGCCTTTTTCATCA